>JADJYJ010000027.1 GCA_016719785.1 Candidatus Amarolinea dominans | reverse complement strand
CTGGGAGCCAGTTTTCCAGGGCCAGGTCAGCCTGCAAGCGACGGCCATCCATCGCTACGAGAGCGTGGGCGGCTTTGATTGGGCCGCACCCGCCGCCGAGGCCGGCGCTCATCGTCCCGCCCGGCGTTTTGTGCCAGCCGGTAGTGTGTATCTCTTTTCCAGTGATGGTCAGGCGCTCCGCCCTGACTTGATCCAGAACGCTAACACTGACCGGGGCGCTGAAATCGGTCTGGGCCAGGCCGTCATTGCGCCCGCCTGATGTTCTTTTTGGGTAAGAAGGAGGAATGACCGGATGTTCGATGCAAAATCACTGATGTTTATTTATGTCGAAACGTCGCTGCATGTGAAGGCGCCGCGCAGCCCGGGAACGGTGTATCTTTCCTATCCGGCGCGCAGCACCGGCTACCTGATGGTGCAGGCGAGTAGCCTGAAAGGCGAGCCGCCGCTGAGACCCGTTTGGTCGGTTGTCGCAGGAGGATGAGTTTGTCATCTTCGGGCTGGAACGGCTCAGGCCAGCGACCATGTCGGGCGCTGTCGAAGAAAGTGGGTCGTGATTCGCGCATTCTTGTTTCCGGTGTGTTTGTTGTCCGGCGTGTTTGCCTGACGACTAGCTTGGATGTGCTGGCGAGCGCTTTCAGCGCGATGCGGGTCAGGGCCGGTTAGTATCCGGATGGGTCCGCTAACCGCATCGCCGGGCACGCCGACGGCCTGTGCCGACAGCGCAACGCTGTTGGCTTGGTACAGCGTGGTGCCGGAGGAGTCCGCTTCTGCCCAACCGACCAGCAGAAGTTGGCAGACGATCGCGCCTGGCTCGCTGGACCACGCGCCGCAGCCCAGAACGAGAGTACGACTAACCGGCGCAGGACTGACCCGGCTCTGCATCCTACCTGAGGATGCGTTCGGATTTTGTCCTTTACAGCACCGAGGTGCAGACGACATCAAGCCCAATCCAATCACGAAAACGGTGGACAACGGCGCCTGTGGACTTCGGAGAGCCCGCCGGTGGATACGCTACCTACGCGCCGCTGATGGCGACACCGCCCGGCGCCCAGTAACGTGGAGTTGAGCGGAATGCAGATTCTCCAAAGGCCGGAGGGCCTGAAACCGACGTGCGGTCCGCAGTTGGGCGGCGACGAAACGACCGGGGTCAGGGCACCACCGCCATCTCGTATGGTGGGAGGGGTGCGGGCGAGCCGGCAGCGATCGCTGGAGCAGAGACGGGCGAACCACGCCTGGCGGCGGATCGATGAGGTCAGGGAAGGAGAGTCTTCGCCAAGAAGTACGGCCAACCGGGCGCAGCGCCGCGGCTGACGCAAACGAACGGCCTGGGGCAGACGCTGGCCTTCTGGCGCGCTTAACGGTCTTCCATGTCTGCAAGGCGCAGCAAATGAACATGCGTTTCCCCTGGACGTTTCCCGGTGGGTGATGGAAGAACGATTTCACTGGAGCCATGAGAAAGGATTGCTCGGTTGGATCACCGGCGACAACGCTACAACCGATGGGTACCGGCAGGCGACCGTGGAAACGCTGGCCCTGCTGGTGTGGCTCAAACGCTTTGCCGAAGCCGAACTGGGCGAGGAAAAGTGATGAAACGGCATAGAAGGAGATAACCGATGGACTATCCATTGCTGCGGCGAACCCTGACGGCCTGGCGGGCGCAGTCTCCGCAGTCCAGTCAAAATGCCGGTCTGATCTTCGATCGCTTTGCTCCAGACTGCTTGAATAATCAAGAGGCCAAGAAGAGTGGCCTGCTGGCCGTCAAACAGGCGGCGACGCTGACATGACGTTACCTGGCAGCCTGGCAGACGCTGGCAGCAGACGGTTGCGGCGGTGCAGGCGGAGCCGTTCATGCTGCGCACCGACTGGCGCCTGGTGACGGGGCTGGGGCGCAAGGGGCCGCTGGAGGTGGGCTTCACGTTTCACCGTTACGGCTTTCCCATCCTGCCCGGCAGCAGCCTGAAGGGGCTGGCGCGGGCGTGGGGACTGTTGCGGGTGGCGGAGGCGCTGGATGTCGCGGACCTGGGCGCCTGACGCTGCGCTCAGCCAGGACGACAACGAGA
Organism: Candidatus Amarolinea dominans; assembly: GCA_016719785.1. Classification (NCBI taxonomy): domain Bacteria; kingdom Bacillati; phylum Chloroflexota; class Caldilineae; order Caldilineales; family Candidatus Amarolineaceae; genus Candidatus Amarolinea; species Candidatus Amarolinea dominans. The sequence goes on along the minus strand of JADJYJ010000027.1, from coordinate 11,492 downwards.
AATTTGAGAAAGAATGGCCGGCCCTCCGCCCAGGCGCCCAAAAGTGCGGCTGTGGCGCGACGCACCGCGGATGGGTGGCGTGAGCTGTTCGGCACAACGGCCAACGCCGGCCAGGCCATCTTTCTGGATGCCATCCCGGCCGTGGCCGAATTGCCAACGCTCGACCTGGACATCATGAACCCGCACTATCCCAAGTATTACCAGGGTTCCGAGGCGCCCACCGATTCGCAGAATCCCATTCCTGTTTACTTTCTCACGGTGGCCGCGGATACGGCGTTTCAGTTCGCGGTCGGCTGGCGCGGATCGCTGGACGAACACGCGAAAAGCTATCGCCGTACCGCCCAGACCTGGCTCAGGCAGGGACTGCTCAACCTGGGCGCGGGCGCCAAAACCAGCGCCGGGTACGGCTATTTTGTGGCCGTGGAGACCGCGGCCGCGCCAGCCGGTGCGCCGGCGCAGACCGCGGCCGTTGTCTCGCCGCCGCCAACGGTGGTAGCGCCCGCAGCAGCTCGCTCGACGCGACACGGGCGCGTCAAATACGATCAGGGGCGTGCCATGATTCACGACCTGGACGATCCGCAACTGCGCTCGCGGGTTGATTGGAAGAAGTTGGGCATGGATAATTTGCCCGACCGGACGACGGTGGAATACGTGACGGAGGAGACGGCCGATGGCCGACGCACGGTTATGTCAGTGCGCAAGTCAGTGAGGTGAACAATGGCAACGAAGCGATTTGTGTTAAGCACGGTGGGCATCAGCCCACTGCTCAATGCGTTGGATTCGACGGAAGGGGCCTGGAGACAGAAATTCAATCAGGCGACCAACGCGGCCCGCTTGCCTGACGATGTGGAGGCAAAAGCGCAGGAACTGGCGCAGCGCGTGACCGCCAGATTGCGCGCAGGCGACGTTGTAGTGAACCGCAAACTGAGCGCGGAGTTAAACGGAATCTACGGCCTTTACGATGACAAGCTCCCTACCGGGGGGTCAGGAGACATTCATTTCCTGGTGGCAACCGACACGGCATTGGGCCGGCTGGCGGCGGCAATCATCTGCGACTTCCTGCGCAGCCAGGGGTTGACAGCCGATGTCTACATTCCGGCCGCCTTATCTACCGCCGACCCGCTGACCTTTTCCAGCGGCATGAAACAACTGATTCGCTGGTGTGAAGACACGATCCCCGGCTACCGCAGCGCGGGCTATCATGTCGTGTTCAATCTGACGGCTGCCTTCAAGAGTCTGCAGGGCTACCTGAGCATCATGGGGATGTTCTACGCCGATGAGATGATCTATATTTTCGAGACTGGTTCGAAATTGCTCAGTATTCCACGCCTGCCGCTGCAGATTGACGTGGGCGCTCTGCGTGAAAGCCGCGTGGAGTTAGCCATGATGGCGCAGGGCCACGTCTATGCCGTGGAACAGGTGAGTGGTGTGCCCGCCGGTCTGCTCGACATCGACGAGTCCGGCTCTGCCAGTCTCTCGGATTGGGGCGCGCTGGTGTGGAACCGCGTGCGCGAGGAGTTGCTCGGCGCGGATTTGTTGCCTTTTCCGCGTCTACAGTTCACAGATCAGTTCCGCAAGGATTTCAAGGGCGCAGATGCCCAGCAGCGAACAGAGGTACAGGAGTCGTTAGCTCGTGTTTCTGGTTTGCTCGAGGACAGCGCCGGCGACAGCGCATCGCTCAAACGTGATGGCGGCCTTCTGTACGAAGTTTACAGGAATCAATTTTCGCAGAGCGGCCGCCCGATTGGTCATTTTCGTGTGACCCAGGGCCGCCGCATTAGCTGCACCGGAGGATGGGGCGCTGCGCCTGCGTCGCTACGGCGAACATGCGATCAATGACAACCCGTGAGGTAATCCCATGATCCTTCTCAATTTCTCTCACCCCCTGAGCGCCGAGCAGATGGCGGCCATCGAGGCGCTGCTGCAGGCGCCTGTCCAGCGTGTGCTGGAGGTGCGCAATCAGATGGATGCGCAGCAGCCCCTGGCGCCGCAAGTCACGGCGATGGCCGATGCCGCGGGCCTGACGCCGATGGAGTGGCAGAACGAAGCGCTCCTGGTCAACCCGCCCTCGCTCAACTACAGCGCGGTGACGCTGCTGGCCGAGCCGCACGGCCGCATGGGCTATTTCCCGGCCTGCGTGCGCCTGCGCCCGGTGGCCGGCGCGGTGCCCCCACGCTTTGAGGTGGCCGAAATCCTGAACATTCAGGCCATCCGCGACACAGCCCGCCAGCGCGGGCAGATAACAGGCGAGAGCGATTGAAATCGCGCCTGGTGGGCGTTCCGCCGGGCGTCCACCTGCGTGGACGCAATGGCGGTCGGCGCAGGCCGACCTGGCGGCGGAACGCCCTTTCGCCCCGAATTCATTCGGCGGCTGGCCGCCTGAGCAGTTATTTTTCATCAGAAAGGAGGAGTCTGCATGATACGTTTTACGAGGACATCCGCTCGTGGATGTGGGTGTGGCTGTGATCACCCTCTTCAACCGGCGCCAGCGACCCGAAGAGGTGACGGAGGCCGATCTGGAGCGCATGGCTGATTATGTGACGGCCGAATATGTGCGCCAGCCGCTCAAGTCGTTCCTGACGGTGGCCTTTCCCAACTCGGGTTTCACCCAACCTGCGTTCGAGAAAACCCCGGAACGACGCCTGACCTATGCTAACCTGGTCGCGCGTGCCTATCGCCAGGAACAGGCGCCAGGCGCGGAAACCTGTGTCTTCACCGGGGAGCCGGCCAGCGCCATCGCGTTTGGCGAAACGCTGCTGCCGGGGCGCACGTTTCGCCAGCACGTGCCCCTGCTGACCGGCGAAGATGTGATCAATTTTCACCCCGGCGGCGACGCGGGCTTGCCCGTCTCAGGCTGGGCGCTGCTCGCCATTCAGGCCTTTCCTGGGTTGCGCCAAGTCCGGCGGCAAACTGCTGGCCGTCCACTCCGACAACGAGGAGCTGATCCTGCACTTCGCTGCCGATTTTCTGCAGAAGAACCGCCTGGCGATTCAACTGGCGCAGGCGGCCGGGGAGACCAAGCTGCCCGAAGCGTCGCAGTCCCAACGCACGCTGCTGGTCAGCACCCTGTTGGACGCCGCGGTGATGCAGCGTGAGCGGCGCGCAGACGAGCGCCCCTTCTCCATCACCGCCTATCATCTGACCAACAGCGGCCAGGGTGTGGCGCTCGATCTCTATCATCTGCCGCTGCAAATCATCGGTTTCCTGCACGAAATGCACCTGGCCGAATACCACGCGGACTGGGCGGCTGTGGTGCGCCGCGCCTGGGAACTGCCGCCGCCGCCCAAGGGCAACAAGGCCGCCGTTCCCGCGGCTGAGTTCAAACCGCGGCGCAACTGGCTCTACGAGGACCTTTTTCGCCTGCCGGGCAATGCCCCCACGTTCATTCGCACCTATTTTCTGCGCGTGGCCTTGCGCGCCGTGCGCAATGTCCCCACCGATCCCCGCGGCGCCTATTCGGTCAGGGATCAGGCCGAGCTGGTATCGTGGAAAATCACCGAGTGTTTTCTGAGGAGGGTTTTACAGATGGACAAACAACGGATCGCCGAGATTCGGCAGTTGGGCGATCGCCTGGCTGCCTACGTCAGCGGGCAGAACGACCGCCGCTTCTTTCGTGAGTTCTTCACGCTGCAAAACTACGGGCACCTGCGCAACGCGCTGATCAAAGCCAACATGGCGCATGTGCGCCGCGGTCAGCCGCCCTTGATCGCCTGGATCCGTACCTGGTCGTTTTCGAGGAGGGCGACGAGGTGGCGCGCCCAGATGGGCGCCTGGCGCGATCTCATCTTGATTCGCATGATCGAACAACTGCACGAACACGGATGGCTGCGCCAGAACGTGGACGCCATCCCCGAAGTTGCTGAGACGGCTGAGAATGCTGAGAATCGTCAAACCAATGCATCAGAGGAGGATTGAACCATGTCATTCGTTACCGGTTTGCTGTTGATTGATGCGCCCGCGTCGGCGCTGAACAACCTGGGCAGTATTCCCGGCGCCCGCACCGATAATACGGTCGGCGTCAAGATGATCAAGGCGCGATGGCGCCTATCCCTACGTCTCCGCGCAGGCCTTTCGTTACTGGCTGCGCGCCACCCTGGAGGATGCGCAGATCGGTTGGCAAAAAGGCGCCCATCTACCGCGAGGAGAAGGTGGCCTACACCGACGCCAACCCCATCCTGTTCTGGGACGATGATCTGTTCGGCTACATGCGCGCGCCTTCGGGCAAGAAATCTGCGCAGGAGAAGCGCGCGGCCGACACCAGCCGGGCCGGCGAGACGCCTACCAGCGATACGATTACGCGCGTCTCGCCCTTCCGGGTCAGCACCCTGGTTTCCATCGCACCGGTTTCTGTCACCGAGGATTTCGGCGTGATGGCGCGCCACGAAGGCGACCCGGTGCCGCACGAGCACCAGTTCTACCGCACCACGCTCAAGGGCCTCTTTTCGCTCGACCTGCACGCGGCCGGCACCTTTTCCTATCGCCAGAAGACCGGTTTTCGCAACCTGGACGACGGCCGTATCGAGATGGCGCGTCAGCGAGGGTTGGAGCTGGTGGAAGCAGATAAATCGTACCGGCTGCCGTTGGCCGAGCGCGTGCAGCGCGTCAAGACCCTTTTCGAAGGGCTGGCGCATCTGGAGGGGGGCGCCAAGCAGACCCTGCATTACACCGATGTGGCGCCGGCCCTGACGATCATGGCGGTGACCAGGGGCGGCAATCACATCTTCGGCCATGTCGTGGGCGCGACCGGCCGCGGCCAGCCTGAGTTCAAGCTGGATGCGCTGGCTGAGGCGCTGACCGTCTTCGCGGACGATCTGCTGTCGGCTGTCTACATCGGTTGGACGCGCGGCTACCTGGATGACGAGCGCGGCCGTTTCGAGCAGGCGCTGCAGGACGGCGGCCTGCTGGCACCCTTCCGCGGCCAGATTCAGATCGCGCATCCGCGCGTCGCGTTCCAGGCGATGGCGGCTGCGTTGGCGGCGCCTGGGCATGAGGGTTGGCTTGATTAGGCGGGCCTGGCAGTTGATGAAAGCGAGGAGGCCATGAAGGTACTGAGAATTGTGGCCGAAGGTCTGACCACATCGTTTCGCTATCCGCACTTCATGCAAGGGGTGCAGCCCAGTTATCCGATGCCGCCGCCGGCAACGATCTATGGGCATATCTGCAGCGCGCTGGGGGAGTGGGCGGATCCGGCCGGTTTGCAGTTCGGCTACTGTTTCACCCACCAGAATCTGCAGCCGCTGCGTGACAAGGAGCACACGATTGTGCTGTCGCCGGCCACGGGCAAGCTGCCGGGCACGCAGATCCCAAAGGTGTTGGAGGGCAATGTCAACCCGTTCGAGCGCGAGCTGCTCTTCTTCCCGCGGCTGACGCTGTATATCAATCGCCCGGAATGGCTGTCGGCTTTCCGCAGCCCGCGCTACGCCGTCATCCTGGGGCGCTCACAGGATTTGTTCGCTTATGTTGATGTGCGCGTGGTCGAGTTAGCGGAGGCCGATCACGCCTACTTCGAACATACGCTGCTGCCTTACCGCATGGCGCTGCAGGTGATGCGCGGGGTCACGCTGTTGATGCCGCGCTTCCTGGATTACGATCGGCGCCGCGCGCCCCAGTTCAGCCGCTACGTGGCGCTGACGGAGCGGGTGCGCCTGCCCAACGAGCAGGGCTTTCAGTTTGCTGACGCGCCTGCGCCCCGTTTCTGGGTGGACCCCACCACCCCTGACGATCACGGGGCGCAGCGCGGGCTGGCCTTCTGAACTTCGACGGGGAAGGCGATGAGTGAATTGCGTTGGCCGGACTGGCTCGACACGATCTGGGCCAAAAGCGCGCCCAAGGGCGCCGGGAATCAGCCCGAAACCCTGGCGCAGCACACCTGGACCGTGCTGACGCGCCTGGCCGATGTGGCACACCTGCGACCGACGCTGCCGGCGCGGCTGGGCGCGCCGCGTCTCTGGCACATTCTGGCCTGGGCCGCCTTGCTGCACGATCGTGCAGGGCCTGTGGCGCTGGCTGCACGACTGCCCGGCGGAATGGTTCGCCGCGCTCGATCTGGATGCGCTGGGCGCCGCGCCGATCGCGTTGCCGCCGCTGACCGCTGCGGTGCGCCTGGTGCGGCAGCAGGGCGCGCCGCGCATCTATGCCTGGCTGCAGGTCTATCGCCGCTTCCATGATAGTCTGGGCCGCCAGGCTGACCCCGGGACGATTGTGGCCACGCTGGCCTTGCGTGGTTTTATGATCAACGCCGACCATGGCGCCTCGGCGCACGCGCCGCGCCTGCCCCAACCCGTGTTCGCCGCGGATGCTGTGCTCAGCAGCCTCCGTAGCCGTTCTTTGACCCCGGACAGGCTCTTCGATCACCAACGCCAGGCCGGGGAGACGCTCGGGTCGCTGCTGCTGACCGCGCCCACCGGCAGCGGCAAGACGGAGGCCGCGCTCCTCTGGGCGGCGTGTCAGGCTCGCAGCGCCAGCAGCGTGCCACGCCTTTTCTATACGCTGCCCTATCAGGCCAGCATGAACGCCATGCAACTGCGGCTGGGCTTGATTTATGGCAGCGATCGGGTGGGGCTGCAGCATGGCCGCGGGCTGCTCTCACTCTATCGTTTGCTGATGGAACGCGCGTACGAGCCGGCGCAGGCCGCGGCCCAGGCGCGCTGGATGCTGAACCTGGCGCAGTTGAATCAGCAGCCGGTGCGCATCTTCAGCCCCTACCAGATTCTCAAAGGGTTCTACCGGTTGCCAGGCTACGAGGCGTTGTTCAGTGATTACCATGACGCCGTTTTCATCTTCGACGAAATTCATGCGTATGAGGTGGAGCGCCTGGCGCTGATTCTGACGACGATCCGTTTTCTCGCACAGCGCTTTCACGCGCGCTTCCTGGTGATGTCGGCCACCTTTCCCTCGCTCATCAAAGAATGGCTGCGTGAGGCGCTGGCGGGGCCGGCCGAGATCGTGGCCGATGCTGGCCTTTTCCAGGCCTTTCAGCGTCATCGCCTGCGGCTGCTGCCGGGCGAACTTCTGTCAGACGCCGCGCTGGACCGTATCGAGGCCGATGCCCGGGCCGGCAAGTCGGTGTTGGTGACCAGTAACCGGGTAGATCGGGCGCAGGCGCTGTGCGCGGCGCTGCACGCCCGCTTGGATGAGGCCGGCGTCGCGATCGAGCTGCTGCACGGGCGCTTCAACCTGCGCGACCGCGCCTTCAAGGAGCGGTTGATCCGTGAGGCAACGGGGGGCGATAGTGCCCAACGGCGTCCGCTGGTCCTGGTTTCAACCCAGGTGGTTGAGGTGAGCCTGGATATTGACCTGGACACGATCTACTCGGACCCGGCGCCGCTGGAGGCCTTGATTCAGCGCTTTGGCCGCGTCAATCGCCGCAGACGGCAGCGCGACCTGGCGCCTGTGCATGTCTTCCGCGAACCGGCCGACGGGCAGAAGGTGTATGACGCGCTCCTGGTGCAGCGCACGCTGGCGGTGCTGGAGCGGCTGCAGGATCAAGGCATCGATGAAGGCGCGGTGGGCGGGTGGCTGGATGAAATCTACGCGGGTGAGGTGGAAACGCGTTGGCGCGCAGCCTTCAGCAAGGCGGCCACTGAGTTCGAGGCGGTGTGCATTCGCACGCTGCGCCCGTTCCAGGCCGCGCCGGAACTGGAAGAACAGTTCTATCGGGCGTTCGACAGCATCGAGGTGCTGCCGGCCAGCCTGTGGGACGAATACGAGCGCCAACGCCACGAAGAGCCGATCCTGGCGGCCGAGCTGTTGGTGCCGATCAGTTGGGGGCGCTACCATGCGCTCAAGCACGCGGGCCTGGTCTATCCGGCCGGTGAGGGGCTGCCGTCCGTGGTGAAGGTGACGTACGATGGCCGGATGGGCCTGGGATCGGGGGCGCCGGCCGGGCCGACGGAAGATGATGGGATTTAGGTGAGAGGGGTGAGAGGGTGAGAGGGTGAGAGGGTGAGAGGGTGAGAGGGTGAGAGGGTGAGAGGGTGAGAGGGTGAGAGGAGAGTGTTTTGTGGCAGACGGCGTTGTCACGCCGGAGGCGTGACCTACGGGGCGCTTTTTCGGGCGGCCTTTGCGGCTCTGCGCCCTGGCGTCCCTGCGTTGAAAATGTGTATGACAGGAGGAAAGGATGCTTACGCTACATTGCCTGGAATTCGAGATGGAAGCGACGACGCGACTGGGGCTGTATGAACACAGCGGCACGGCGCTGCGCGCGGCGCTCTATGCGACGCTGTCGCGCCACTTTTGCCCGGCGCCGCCCGGCACACGAGCCAGCCTTGACCCTAATCATCAAACCTATTGCCCGGCGTGCTGGTTATTGGCGCGCGAGGAGCCGGAGAGCACCCGCGGCAAGGATGTGCCACGGGCATTGGCGCTGCGGCCCCCCGTGCGCACGCCAACCGATTTGCAGCCGGGCGCACGCTGGCGTTTTGGGCTGACTCTATTCGGTTCCCAGGCCGCCAGCCTGTTTCCTTATCTGGTGGTCGCCACGGCGCTGATGGGGGAAACGGGCGTGGGGCGTCCGGTGCAAAACGGGCAGCGCGGACGTGCTCTTTTGCGCCGGGTGTGGGCGCTCAATCCATACACAGAGATGCGCCAACTGCTGGTGGCCGAAGGATCGAAGCGGGTGGACGCACCGGAGTTGGCGGTGACCCAGGGCGATGTGGAAGCTGCCGCGGCGCGGCTGGCTGCACAGGTGCGTGGGCAGGGTAATCGAGTGAATGTCAATTTTCTGACACCCACCCGCCTGGTGGATGGGGAGATGCTAGCTCATTCACCGGTTTTCATCACCCTGTTCGAACGCGCACTGGGGCGGTTGCGACAGTTGACGCACTGGTACGCGGATGGGGAGACGCTGCCGGTGGCGGTGGAACGCCTGCTGCCGCTGGCCGATGAGGTACGGTTGGTGGGCGATCAGACGCAGTGGGTGGACCTGCACAGCCCATCACGCCAGAAGCACTATGCCACACCCATCGGCGGCTTCACGGGGCGGGCCACCTACACCAGCGAGCATTGGGAGCAGTTGCTGCCGTGGCTGCTGTGGGGCCAGATGACGCAGGTGGGGAAGAATACGGTGAAGGGGAATGGGTGGTATGAGGTGGCATAAGTGCAAAGTGCTGAGTGCAAAGTACAAAGTGCTGAGTGCTGAATGCTGAATGCGGAGGGGAGAAGGGAGAAGGGAGAAGGGAGAAGGGAGGGGAGCGATGCCGATTATCGAGAATTTGGTGGTGGAGGAGTATGGCGCCTTTGTGGGGAAGAAGCAGGGGCGCGTGGTGGTGACGGTGAAGGATAAGATCGTGGCGGAGGCGCCACTGTTGCATCTGCAGACGATTGTGGTGGCAAGCAACGGCGTGAGCGTGTCGAGCGATGTGCTGGCGGCCTGTTGTGAGGAGGGCATTCCGATTCACTTTGTGGACAGCCGGGGACGGGCGTATGCCGCGGTCTACTCGGCCGGGCTGACGGGCACGGTGCGGACGCGGCGTGCGCAGCTCAAGGCGTATGACGAAAAAATCGCGTTGACCTGGCGCGCGCAGTGGCGCGGGCCAAGCTGCAAAATCAAGCCGGGCTGTTGCGTTATGCGGCCAAGTATCGGCAGGAGTCGGCGCCGGAGGTGTATGCGATCCTGCGTGACGCGATGACGGAGGTGCTGGTCAAGGCTGATGAGGCGTTGCGTGTTTTGCCGGAAGCGGCCCACATCGAGACGCTGCGCGAGTCGCTGTTGGCGGTGGAGGGGCAGGGGGCGCAGCACTATTGGCGTGGCTTTGCGGCGCTGCTGCCCAAGAATCTGGAATGGCCCGGACGCACGGGGCGCGGCGCGCTGGATCCGGTCAACAGTGCGTTGAACTATGGCTACGGCATTCTCTATGGGCAGGTGGAGCGGGCGATCGTGTTGGCCGGGCTGGATCCGTATGCGGGCTTCGTGCATGCGGATCGGCCAGGGAAGCCGAGCCTGGTCTTCGACCTGGTGGAACCGTTTCGGCAACCGGTGGTAGATCGGGCGCTGTTGAACTTTCTGAACAAGGGAGGGGAGATCGAACGCGACGACAAGGGGCTGTTGGCGGAGGCGAGCCGGAGGGGCTGGCCGAGCGGGTTTGGATCGGTTGGAGCGACCCACAGAGTACCATGACAAACAGTTTGGCCTGCGCCAGATCATCCAGATGCAGGCGCGGGAACTGGCCACTTTTCTGCGTGGCGACCGCGTCGAATTCGAGCCTTACGTGGCCCGGTTTTAGGCATGGGGCATGGGTTGTAAGTTCTGGGAGCCTGAGCATGATGACGATAGTGATCTATGACATCAGCGATGACAAGGTGCGCACGACGGTGGCCGCGGCGTGCCTGGACTATGGGTTGGATCGCATTCAGTTCAGCGCGTTCAGCGGCAATCTGAGTCGCAATCATCAGGAGGCGTTGATGATGAAGATTCGGCGGCGAGTGGGCAGAAAACCGGCGAGCGTGCAGCTCTTTACGATCTGCGCTGAAGACTGGGCGCGGCGGATCGAGGTTCTGGTGGCGGAGAAGGCCGGCAGTGGTGGCCCAGGGAAACACGGGGAGCATGCTGAGGAGGCGGACCGTGATGACGAGGAGATTTGATGACAGGGGAAACGGGTCAGGCGGTATGGTTTGGCCGGCGCGTGAGCCGGAGGTTGCCTGGTCAACGGATGGCCTTGCGGCTGCGAGGAGGTTGTCATGTTTACCGTGACGGATATCAAGCAGTATGTGTACTGTGCCCGCGTGCTGTATTACGAAGTGTGTTTGCCGCGCATCCGGCCAACGACCGACAAGATGGAGGCGGGGCAGGAGGCGCATGAGGAGGAGGAGACGCGCGAACACCGACGTTCGTTGCAGGCCTACGGCGTGCAAACTGCGGAGCGAGAGTTCAACAAGCGCCTGTACAGCGAAGCGCTGGGCTTGAGCGGCATGATAGATCTGCTGCTGGTGGCGCCAGATGGACAAGAGGATGTGGCCTGGCCGGTGGACTACAAGCTGGCGACAGAGACAGGGCCGAACATTCGCTTGCAGTTGGCGGCGTATGCGGTGTTGGTGGAGGAGTGTCTGCACAAGCGGGCAGAGCAGGGGTATATCTACCCCATACCGCTGCGGCGGGCAGAGGTGGTGAAGATTGATGCGGGGCAGAAGCGCCGTGTGAGAGAGGCGTTGGCGCAAATGCGTGAAATTGTTGTGACTGAACGCATGCCGGCGGCGGTGAAGGAGCGCGGCAAGTGCGTGGACTGCGAGTTCAGGCGTTTCTGCAACGATATTTGAGGGCCTGGGGCGGCCGTTGGGGTGGGGTGTGCGTTGCGCAAATACCCCCTGGAAACAAGGCAGCGGACGATTTGCGCAAACCAACAGGATGTGGCAAGATAAGGGGGGCATTGGCAGGCCAAAGATGCCGCCCAGGAAGGGCCAGGACGCATTTTGGAGAGCCAAAAGGTCATTTTACTACTCTCGGACTGGAAACAAGGGGTGGCTTCGATCAACGACCCGATTTGAAGGGTACTGAA
>JADJYJ010000026.1 GCA_016719785.1 Candidatus Amarolinea dominans | reverse complement strand
TGCGGCAGACTCCCCACCAGTCGGGCTTCACCCAGAGGTTGGGCGTTTTTGGCTCATGATCTTTGTTATTTTCAGAATGCAACTCATCAGTGGGCCGCATCAATTTTATAGCACCGATATAAATCTTCCTTACTCCAAATGTTATTCTTTAGCAAAAATGATTTTACGGGTAAAGCTGTGTTGTGGTGTAGATACGATTTTTGAAGGGGGAGGATATGGTGTGGTATCAATAACAGGCACCGGTCAAGGCAAAGGGGTTGCTGTGGCTTCGGAAGACAAACATGTATCTCGATTGAGAGAAGGATATCTTAGTGGAATCTCGATATCGCCTAATTTCATCTCGCCAAGCCATACTGAATAGATCCCCTGCTCTATCTGGTCAATGTCAAACTCGACATATCCTCCACCTCCGCAGTCAGCAGTGCATATTAAGCCTCCATTTCTCGCGATTACAAAACGGCTCTGAATTTGTATTTTATTTTGGTCAGAAATGGTAACTGCGCCTACCTGTTGAATTTGATCAGTACAGCTGGAGGAATAACAACCTTGGGGTTGAATGATTCCTTGTAACATAGAGTACTCAAGATTCCTGAAACACACTGTGCCTTTATTTTCCTGAACTACCGCACCTTCTGTCAGGGGAGGAATCTCAGGCAGAGTTAATTGTGAAGTGATTTTATTACATGCGGCTAATATTCCTGACCAGAAAATGATGAAAAGTAAGTACCACAATTTCAACGATGAAATGTTCAGTGAATTATTCATTGACGCTACACCCTTGCTATCTTATGCAGCCCAACGCCAACCGTCAGCCGCCTGGGCCGCCAATACCGTCAACCGGCCCAGATCCTCCCCGGTCGGCTGCACGGAATGTTGGGCAGCGGCCCCCCGAGCACGACCTGACCGGACGGGCCTGGGCGAACCAGCGATCCCTTCCATTCCAGCCGCCTGCCCGTGGACGGCCGTCAAATGACCGCCCCACGCCAACCGGTCTCCCGCCGGGGCCTCCGGTCTCAGGCCAGGAGATCCGTCCGGTCGGTTGCACGGAATGTTGGGCAGGCCCGCCACCAGCAGAGCCGACCGACGGGCCTAGGGCGAACCCGCGGCCCTTCCATTCCAGGCGCCTCGCTTGGACGCCTGCGACGACCGTGAACGGCCGCCGAAGGTCCGCCCAACGCCAACCGGTCTCCAAAAATGCTTGAAAATGCCGCAGAATCCCACACGTCGGCCCTTTGCCGACGATCAAAATTCAGCTGGAAGGAAAGTAATCTCTGAGAAACATGCTGTCGCGTTACGCCAGGAACTTTCTTAACTCAATAAATCTCCTTCGATGATTCATCAGTCCTGTTTTTCCATAAAGACCATAATTTCCGAGGGAGATCGGTAATTTTGTTTTGGACCGCACCCAGGTCTTGTCATAGGTGAGTTGTCAAATTCTTGATAAAACAATCATCGTAACATTCTTCTCGCAACTGAGTGGCACTCAATTGGCAAGAATCGTCGCAACGATGCTCAAAGTTCAAGTAATTCGTATCGTATTCCAATTTATGCCTGAACAGGCTCGCTCGAAACAAATGTCGCTAATGTCCATGTTTTCAAAAACACCGTATTAAAGTTTGAGACGCTTGTTCCGAATTCAAATTCTTTCTCTCGCAAATCGTCAGGTAATGACTGGGACGCAAAGCAGTTAGGAAAGGTTCTCCTCGGTTGCGTGGCCAACCTATCAATCCGGAATATCCACCCCGGCGCAAATTTCAGTCAGGTGGAATGCCCGCGCCCAACGGCCGCTTACCTGCGCCCAGCGTCCCCCGCTGCCCGCACGCAACCGCCGCCGCATGAGGTGAACCATGCTGACCACGCCGCAAGCCCAGCCGCCAAACCGCGGCTGAAAGGCGAACTGTGCTAACGGATGATGCCCGCCAAGCGCACAGTGCTACTCCGCCAACAGCGCGCTCAACAGTAGCGTTGCCAAAATCAAATACGCCACCACCGCCAACGCCGAAACCACGGCGGTTGACTGACCATTTCACTGCCGTGGGCTTGCGGCTGACCCCCGAAAGACCCCTTGGGCGCTGGAATCCGACACAAGAGCGCAAACCAGCAATGGCACTATAGGAAAGCGGCCGAAAAACGAGCAGGATCGCCGCTTGCCACCGCCTGAGGTAAAGTCAGACCACATTCGCCAGCGGCGTGACTACGTTGAGCTGCTTACCCGTCCACTCCCCAGGCGGGCCATTGAAGCTCAAGAGTGCCGGTTGAAGTCGGTAACTTGGGTCAGGAGCCTTCCAGGCTGAAAGCGGGTTTGAGCACCGGCGCGTCAGGCGTCGTGCGGCGAAAGCCTGCGCGGCGGTTGCCCATTAACCAGCAGTTGCGGGCCACCGATGGGAATCCGCACGGCGGCTTTACTCCCAAGCTGTACACGGGTTTCCATACGTTTCTCCTTGTTTTAGAGATAATCATAGGCGTCCCATTCTCGATTTGTGTCAAGTCGGGGTGACGTCTGCGGCAAATCTTGCCCTGAGTTCCTGCTGCTTGACCCAAGGCGTTACATTGGGCGGCCTAACGCCAACCGTCAGCCGCCGGGGCCGCCAACACCGTCAACCGGCCCAGATCCTCCCCGGTCGGCTCGCGGGGAGCGCGCGGCCGCGCAGGGCACGCCTGACCGGACGAACCTGGGCGAACCAGCGACCCCTTCCATTCCAACCGCCTGCCCGTGAACGGCCCGTCGAGGGCCCCAACACCGGTCTCCACCCCGGTCTCCCCGCTCCGCCCAACGCCAACCGTCAGCCGCCGGGGCCGCCAACATCGTCAACCGGCCCAGATCCTCCCCGGTCGGCTGCACGGAATGTTGGGCAGCGCCGCCCCCAGCAGAGCCTGACCGGACGGGCCTGAGCAAACCAGCGAACCATTCCAACCGCCTGCCTGTGGATACCCCCGCAGCAGCTCCGCCCAACGCCAACCGTCAGCCGCCGGGGCCGCCAATACCGTCAATCAGCCCAGATCCTCCCCGGTCGGCTGCACGGAATGTTGGGCAGCGGCCCCTCCCCGAACACAACCTGACCGGACGAGCCTGGCCGAACCAGCGACCCCTTCCATTCCAACCGCCTGCCCATGAACGACCGTCGAAGGGCCGCCCAACGCCAACCGGTCTCCAATCTCTGGTCTCCAATCTCAGGTCTCAGGTCTCAGGTCTCAGGGCAGAGATCAGAGATCAGGTGTGTGGAAGGCGAGAATTCTCCGGTCTCCGGTCTCCAATCTCTGGTCTCCAACAGACCCACCCAACGGCCAGGTTCAGTCCGAAGCCCTCTCGGCGTCCGCAGTCCACTCGATTCACCATCAGCATGACAACATCCCCGCTGAGGCTCGACCTATTCATCTATCCGCGCCAGTCGCGCGGTTCATCATTCAATGGAATCAGACTCTGACAGCTCAGCACTTGCGTAGCAAATCGTTCAGGGAAACCCACCGGTCCCGCCAGGCGCGGAACCTTTCATGGCACTGTCACTGAATGCAGTATACAACCCTTCTGCGCCCCTGTCAACATCTATCAACAACCGGCCTGCGCAGCCTTCGATCCACCCGAATACCTGACGTCTGACGTCAGTTGTCGCTCTTGCTGCGCTCGCGTGAAGCGCCGAGGATGCAAGGCCCACACTGGCCTGTTACAATCTGCGCGATTTGGCAACAGCCTCGCCTTTGACAGGCCCGACTGGCGCCAGGGCAATCAAAGAACGTAGGGCCGTGTTTACGGCGTTAGAGTTCGGAAAATACTGGCGCACATCCGGGTCTAGCATAACCGCACCGTCTTCCAGTGTGAAGTACCGAATGCTTACCGTTCCATCGGCTCTGTAAATCCTGACCGTATGCCCTTGCCGGTAGGCGCGATAATACTTGCCACGCACGCCTTTCTTGTCACTGAAGTCGTATTCGGGCAGCATATCGGGCTCTTCTGCCCTTACTTGTTCAGTCTTCTCCTTGTTCATAGGTTCTCCGCTCCGAAGTCGTCGCGTTTCGGCAACTGATAATACGAATAATCAAGGTTTCTTCGGTGACTTCACGCTCAGTGTGAATGACGAGCAATACCTTGCTGGTGGCCGAAGTGCCAATGTTGATATAACGCTGTTCATTCTCCGAGTGCTCTTCGTCGGCAAAGGTGAACAAGAAGCGATCATTGAAAACCGTTTTGGCCTCCTCAAAACTGACCTTGTGCTTTTTGAGGTTTTCTCTGGCCTTGTTTTCGTCCCATTCAAAAAGAAGTCCCATCTTGTCTGCCTCATCTGTTCGCAGACCATAGATTACTGCATTGCGGTTCATCATTCAATGGAATCATCAGACTCTGACAGCTCAGCACTTGCGTAGCAAATCGTTCAACGCACCCCACATGGTCCCGCCAGGTGCGGAACGCTTCGCGGCTCTGTCACTGACCTCAGTATACACTCGGCCCTTGCAATTGTCAACCAACATTTCCCACGCATTCAACGCCTTCAACTTAGGAGCCGTCACGAAACAAGTGTTACATCTGTGCCCCTTTGGCAAGCGTGAGAGTTGCGATTATGATCAGTGGGTGCAGGAGATAAACGGTGCTGGCATCGGTGATAAAGGGCGCCAGGCGCGTGACTTTCGCGCCCGGCCACGACCTGTGGTACACTATGAATCCGCGCACCGACGCGCGACAAACACCCTCACTTCACACACGGAGCACATCATGAAAAAACGTATCGTCCTGATCGGCGCAGGGAGCGCCCAGTTCGGCTACGGCACGATTGGCGATATCCTGCAGAGCAAGGTCCTGGAAGGCAGCGAGATCGTGCTGCACGACATCAACCCCACGACGCTCGCCGCGGTCGCCGAGGCCGGCCGCGCGTTCATCGCCGAGCACGGCCTGCCCTTCAGCATTTCGGCCACCACGAACCGCCGCGAGGCGTTCGCGGGCGCCGACTTCCTCATCATCTCGATCGAGGTGGGCAACCGCTTCGAGCTGTGGGAGCAGGACTGGCGCATCCCGCAGCAGTACGGGGTGCAGCAGGTGTACGGCGAGAACGGCGGCCCCGGCGGCCTCTTCCACTCGCTGCGCATCATCCCGCCCATCCTGGAGATCTGCGCCGATATCATGGCGATCTGCCCGCAGGCGACCGTCTTCAACTTCAGCAACCCGATGAGCCGCATCTGCACCACTGTGCATCGAGCCTTCCCGGAGCTAAAATTCATCGGCATGTGCCACGAGATCGGCTCGCTGCCCAACTTCCTGCCGCGCATCCTGGGCGTTCCCTACGAGGCGCTCGAAGTGCGGGCGGCCGGGCTGAACCATTTCAGTTGCGTGCTATCGGCCAAATACAAGGCCACCGGTCAGGATGCTTATCCCGACATCCGCGCCCTGGCGCCGGCCTTCTTCGGCGCGATGCCGTCCATGACCACCGTTCACAAGTATTTCAAGGAGACCGGCCAGTGGCCCCGCAAGCCGGAGGATTTCGCCGCCCTCGAGACCGAAGCCTGGCCGGAGCGCCGCGTCTTCCAGGTGATCCTGGAGAAATTCGGCCTGCTGCCGATCACCAGCGACAGTCACTTCGGGGAGTACATCCCGTGGGCCTACGACGTGACCGACCACAAGGAGATCCTGGACTTCTACCGCTTCTACAAGGAATACCTGGCGAACATCCAGCCCAGCATCGAGCTGCGGCTGAAGGAGCGGATCATCCCGGTCATCGAGGGGATCCTCACCGACGCGGGCTATATCGAAGAGGCGGTCAATATCCCAAACAAGGGCCTCATCGCCGATCTGCCGGAGTGGCTCGTGGTCGAGGTCCCGGCGGTCGTCAACAAGGACGGCGTGACCGGTCTGCCGATGGGCAAGCTCCCGCATGGCTTCGCCGGCTTGCTGATGAACCAGGTGGCTGTCCACGACCTGACCGCCGAGGCGGTGATCTGCAAGTCGAAGTCCGCCGCGCTCCAGGCGCTGCTGGTGGATTCGATCGTCAATCGGTATCGGAGGATGGATGAACTGCTGGAGACGATGATCGCGTATCAGGAGCGGTGGCTGGGCTACCTCAAGTGAGAAACGTGCCATTTGGCTCAATGAATTTGTTCAGGATTGACTGCTACGGCGCGGGAACCAGCCGCACCAGTTCCAGCAGGGGACGGCCGCTGCGCTCGCGGAAGAGCGCCAGCGCCTCCAGGCGACGGCCCTGATTCGCAGCCAGCGCCTGCAGCGCCTCGCGGCGGCCTTGAAAGACGGTGAACTCAGGCGTGTGCAGGAGATAAACGGAGCTGGCGTCGGCGATAAAGGGCGCCAGGCGCGTGGCAAAATCGGCGTCGGGTTGATCCAGGCGCGCGTAGCCAAAGGCTTCGATGGGCGCAACCCGGCCCTGCGCCAGAAAAGCCACCGGCGCCTCGATGCCCCAGTCCAAAACAATGGGCGCTATCATCCCCCGGGCTTCCAGGTCGGCGGTCAGG
Organism: Candidatus Amarolinea dominans; assembly: GCA_016719785.1. Taxonomy (NCBI): domain Bacteria; kingdom Bacillati; phylum Chloroflexota; class Caldilineae; order Caldilineales; family Candidatus Amarolineaceae; genus Candidatus Amarolinea; species Candidatus Amarolinea dominans. Next base: position 20,430 of record JADJYJ010000026.1, on the reverse strand, counting down.
CGATAGGAGGCGTCAGAATGGGCCGCGTAACCGCCGCTGGCGGTGAGGACGGCGTGGTAGCGCACGGTATTCCAGGCATCGAAGCCGCCCCAAACCAACAGCGCCGCGAACGCCAGCAGCGCAGGCCGGCGACCGTGCTGCGCCAGCAGGTCGGCCGCGGCCGCGCCCAGCAAGGGCAGCAGCGGCAGCAACAACGCAAAATGCGTGATGAACAGATCTGAAACGGTGAAGCAGCTCTGCACGACGATGAGGCCGGCCAGCAGCGTCAAACCCAGCACGCGGCGCCAGAGAAGCGGGGCCGACGCACTGATGCGCTGCAGCCAGGCCGGCGCCGGCAGATCCTCCTGACCCGGCTTGGGCGCCTCGAACGCCAGGTAGACCTCCAGCCCAAGTAGGGTCACGGCTGCCAGCAGGCCGGCCAACGCCCACCGCGCGACCGGATTGGCGTACACCTCGCCCAGGTACCAGAAGTGATGCCCTTGCAGGAGGATGCCGATCTGTTCGATGCGTTTGCCCAGGTTGGCCGCAAAATGGGTGTTGCTGACGCCGTAGTACGAGGTGTTCAGATTGCCCAGGATGCTGGCCACGGTGCCGCCAGTCTGCAGATTGAAGTGCAGCAGGGGCCAGACGCCGGCCAGGAAGGCCAACCCAAACCCAACCCACTGGCGTACTGCTGTCCGGCGACTCACGTCGCTGTAACGACTGCGCAGCCCGCCTTCGTGGGCTACGCCCCACGGTCGAAATGCACCCCGCCGGAGCCAGCCGAGCGCGGCAATCACCAGCATGGCGCCGATGGCCCAGATGAAGAGCAGTTTGGCCCACAGACCGAGGCCCCACAGGAAGCCGGTCAGCCACAGCCAGCGCGCCTGGCGCGTCTGCTGCCAGCGCCAGGCGGTCCACAGGCTGGCGCAGAAGAGGGTCACAGTGACGTTGGTGACGAGAATGCCTTGCCGGCTCCAGAAGACGAACGAAGGATTGACGGCCAGCAGCAGGACGGCCAGGCCGGCCGTGCGCCGGTTGAACGCGGCCGCGGCGAACAGATAGAGAAAAATCAGCGTCAGGCCGGCGCAGGCGATGGGCAGGCCCCGCAGGGCGAAGACGCCGGCGCCGCCCAGGGCCAGGAACGGCAGCGCCAGGTAGACGTTGAGCGCGCCGATGTAGTCCTGCACCATGGTGGGCAGCGTCAGGCCAAAGAGGTGCAGCCCGGCGTTGCGAAAGAGGGTCACGGGCTGGCCGCGCACAAGCTGCATGGCGTTCAGCCCGGCCTCTTTGGCCTCATCATAATGAAGGCCGGGCAGCAGTGGACGCCCGGCGGGACGCCCAAGCTGCAGAAGATGAGCAGAGCCAGGAGCAGCGGCAGCCAGGCCCGCAGACGGCGAGGATTGTGGGCGGTGAACATCGGTGTCTTACCCACCCATCAACGCACCAACAACTCGGCTTCCGAGATCAGGCTCTCGTAGTTGTAGCCGGACGCGTAGAAGCGAATCCAGTTGATGTGCGACGGCCGCGTCTCCCTCAGTAGTTCGATGAGATCGGGAGATTCATAGGCATACCAGACGCCGCGCGGGATCTTTTGCACGTTGCGCAAGGGCCAGGGCCGCGAAGAATCGAGATCGAGATAGTAGAAGCCCGATGTCCACAGACGCTCCACGCCGTAGATGTCGGTGTAGCTGATTTGCGCGGCCAGCGGAAACTCGGAGCTTTGCATCCCCGCACCTTGCAGGCTCTGAAAGACCAACTGCACGTAGAAGGTGATGTTGAGTGCGTCGAAGTCGCGCACGTCCACGTTGAGGTCCTGGCGAATCTCGGTTTCGGCATGCACGCCTTCCTGCCCACGGCGGGAGAAGAAAACCGCCTGGCGCCCATCCCGTGTGATCACCTGCACCGTGCCAATGCCGACGTTCTTCTGGGCATCTTCCCGCACGTCCACAAAGCTCTTGCTGCTCCAACCATCCAGGTTGCCGGCAAAACTGCCGTTGGCCAGCAAGTCCTGTTCCACCGGCTGCGGTGCGTCGGGCGCCTGACCCGCGGCGATGCGGGTGCGCTCCCCGGCCGGCACAATGACCACTTGGCCGCCGGCGATGACGGTCGCCTCGCCACCGCGTGTGGTCACCTGCGTCTCCTCGTTGCGCACCTCAACCGAATAACTGCCATCGGGTAAGTGAGCGGAGCCATGAGGGGTCTCCACGACGACCTGCAAGGGCCGCGCGCTGCGGTGCGAAGGGCTGACCCGGATACGGCCATGTTCCAAATAGAGACTCAGGCGGTCGGCCGCGCCGCTGTAGCTAAAACGGGGCACGCGCGCGGTGGTCAACAGAAAAGAGGCGTTGTTGTAGAGGGTGATGGTCGCCAGCGATTCCTGCGCCTTCTCGTCGGCGTAAAAGGTGAGAATGGCGCTCGATTTTTCATCGGTCGCGACGCGCTGATCTTCGCTGACTGGCGCGCGTGACACCACGGCTTGCGTGTCGCGGGTTCGGGCGGTGGTCACCAACACGGCGCCATCAATCACATTGAGTTCGAGGGGGCGGGTGTCCGTGGCGTAAAGGACGAAACCCCGCGCGGTCAGCGGCGCCGCAATGGCCAGGGCGCAACACGTAATAAAGGAGATCACCGTGACGACCCAGGCCGTGCGCATGGGGTTGGCGCGAAAACGGCGCGTCACCCAACCGGGTGAGTCATGGCTCTGCGCTGAACGCTCTGCGCCGCGGTCAGGCGGCTCCTGGTCAGGCGTGAGAGCGGTGTGATCGCTTGCGGTTGAGTTAATCATTGCCAGTTGGCGTAGGCTCCGTGGAAACGCCCTGCTGCAGCAGTTGCAACCAATGGCTGGCGTCGCGGTCATGGGGAGCGATTTCAACGGCTCGCTGAAAATGCGCACAGGCGCGCGCCATCTCACCGCGGTCCCTGTAGATCAAGCCCAGGTTGTAATGCACATTGTGCAGGTTTGGGTCAATCTGCGCCGCTTTCTCGAAGGCCGCGATGGCCTGGTCCTGGGTCGCTCGGGTGGACAACTCCAAGCGCCCCAGGTACGCTGCCGCCAGGTTCAGCCAGACCATGGCATTGTCAGGCTCCAACTCAGCCGCCCGTTCCAGGATCGGCGCCGCCTGGCGGTACTTGCGCTGCATGATGTAGGCGCCCCCCAGGTTGATCGCCACCGAGACATTGTCAGGCGCCAGCAGCAGCGCTTCGCGCAGCGGCGTCAGGGCTTCGCCAGGACGCTGAGTGGCCAGCAGCCGCGCGCCTTCGTTCAACAGGTCAATGACACGCGTTGCAGAATCCAGCGCCTTGCCCACAGCCTCCTTGCGTCGAAATGGTTGTCCTGTAGCCATCATATGCTCCGTCCAGCGCCTCTTATCGTCATCGTCAATAAGCGTTCAGACCCTCACCCCCTCCCTCCCGACGACGGAACTGCGTCGTCGGGAGGGGGCCTCCTCTCCCGTCGTGTGCTTTTCCACGACGGGAGAGGGGGCCGGGGGGTGAGGGCCTGAACGCTTACCATCGTCAATCGTCAAAATCATCGTCGGCGACATTCTGGTCATCGTCCTCATCGTCCTCTTTCTCATCGTCAATCTCATCATCCAACTCATCGCCAAACTCATCATCGGCGCCGGTCAGACCCTGGCTGTTGAAATCGAGCGTTTCCAGGGCATCGGCCGCCAGCAACTCCAGGTCATCGTCCTCCGCACGGAAGACGGCTTGCAACGCCGGGCGCGCCAGGGGGCCGCCAACGGTTCCCAACGCGGTCACGGCTGCGCGGCGCATGGCAGGGTCAGGGTCGTCCAGCAAGATGATGAGACGCGGGGCAGCGGCCTGAATCTCGAGTTCGCCGGCGGCATAGACGGCCGCCAGGCGCTTGACATGCGAGTGACTGTCCAGCGCATCGCGCACCGTCTTGTTCCAGTGGCGATCGGCGCTGTTCCCCATCGCCCGCAGGGCGCTCGCCTGCATCGCTTCATCCTCATCACGGTACGCATCCTCGATCACTGCGCGCGCCCGCTGATCGCTGGCATAGCCGACCGCTTCTACCGCCTGGCGCCGCACGCTGAGCAACTCAGATGCGGACGCGACCGTCGCCAAGAGGGCTGGCAGCACGCCGCCCGCGTTGGCGACGGCAATCTCCTCATACTCGCCGAGCAACACGAATTGCCCCAGGGCTTTGGCCGCGGCGGCCCGTACCTCGGCGTCAGGGTCGGTCTGCAGGGCTTGCACGAACAGCGGAATCAAGCTCTCATCGTCGTCTTCCCGCAGCCCTTCGATGGACAGGCGGCGCACGGTGGGATCAGCGTCAGCCAACGTCCACAGCAAGATCATGGTGTAGTCAAGCTCTACACGCGCCCTTGCCCGCACATTCAAGGCCTGGATGAGCTTTTGGCGCCGCGTCAGGCTCCAATGGCTCCAGGCAGCCTGCAAGAGCGCCATGTCGCTGCGACTGAGGTCCGACAGACCGCCAAAAACCGGGTAAGGAATCGTGTCAGATTCTTGCCGGAGCAGATCGAGGGTCTGTGAAAGGTTCTTATCCATGAGCTAATTCCACAAAAAATCGCGTGCTTCGCTGGGGGGACCCACGCGCTGCCACGCGCTGATATTGCCCGCGGCGTCACGCGTCACACTGACCACGACCACGCGCCAACTATAGCGCCGCCCTGACTCCTGATCGGCCTGACCGTAGAGCAGGTTGGAAACCCGCCAACTGGCGTTCGTGGTCGCTTCGGCAACGCGCCAATCGAAGACGCCGCCCAGGCTGAAGCCGATCTCCACCAGGTAGGCCATCGAGTCTGGCAAACCGGCCACCACCTGCCAGCTCAGCAGGATAACGGCATCCTCGCCGGAATACGAACTGCCGGAAGCGGGGCCAACCAGGTCTGGCGCAGGCGCTTGTGGCGGCGGGGTGTTGGTGGACGCCGGGGTGACGGTAGCCCCGGGCGCGGGCGTGGCAGTGGCCCCCGGCCCTGGCACCAGGATCTGCGCGCCCACCTGCAAGCGGCTCGGATTCAGCCCAGGGTTGAGCGCCAGCAGCCGCGCGACCGAGGTATTGAACCGGGCGGCAATGGCCGACAGCGTGTCGCCGGCGCGGATCGTGTAGCGCGTGGTTCCCGACGCATCCCTGACCGGGGTTGCCGTGGCAGGCACGCGCGTCGCGGTGGCCGTGGCCGGGCGAGGCGTTGCGGTCGAGGAAGCGGTGGCTGTTACTGTAGCCGGACGGGCGGTAGCTGTGGCCGTGGGCTGCGGCGAAGCCGTCGGCGTGGCCGTGGCGGTAGGCGTTGGCGACACGTCCAGAATGACAGTGGTTGTCAGGGTGGCAGCCGGCGTGATCTCCACGGTCAGGGTCACTTCCCCGGTCGTCGTCAGCGGCGCAGTCGCCTCGATCGGCGGCGGAGCATCGGTGGGAACCTCCACCGCCGGCGCAGGCACAGTCACAGTAGGAGCGGGAGTCATAGTGGGCAGGGTAATCGTGGGCGCCAGGGACGCCAGGGCCTGGCTGGCATCGGGCAGGCTGACGCGGCTGATGAGAAATGCCACGGCCAGGACCCCCACGACTCCCAGGGCCATTGTCTGCAGCGGCAGCCGCCAGCCGGCCGGTTTCAGATCACGCCCGCAGTGTGGGCAGACCTGCAGAGCCGCCTGACTGCGCTTACCGCAGGCGCGGCAGCGCACGGTGGTGACTGCGCGCGGCTGTACGCTGCCGCAAACCGGGCACACTCCTACCCCGCGACGCAGCGGAGTGCCACAATGTTTGCACTGGATACCCGTGCCTTGCATCAACAATTCCTCGAATCAAGATGGCTTGCATGAGACCATGCTTGCATAACAGGCTTCTCCATCTAAATGCTCAACCTAACTGCTCAACCTAACTGCTCAACCTAACTGCTCAACGCAGGAGCGTGCCGATCGGCAGCTCTGGCTGCAACAAGAGCCGGGTGATGGCGCCGGGCTGTTCGCCGCTGAAAAAACGTACCTGCAGGCCGGGAAGCGCCTGCACCAGGTTGCTCATGACCCGCACCTTGCTGGCCATGCCGCCAGTAACATCCGCGCCGTGCGAGCCGCCCAGGCCATCCGCAACCGGCGTCAGGTCCGCGGCGGAGATCAGCGGCACGGGCTGCGCGCTGGCGTCGGCCAGCGGATCCCTGTCGTACACCCCGCCGACCATGCCGGCCAGCAGGATGAAGTCCGGCCGCAAACGCCGGGCCAGCCAATCGAATACCTCTTCGGTCGAAACGATCGTCCCGCCGCGCACCTCGTCCAGCGCCACATCGCCGTAGACCAACGGGGTCAGGCCCTGGCGCAGGGCCGTGCTGACAGAACGGTCAGCCAGGGTCAGCAGTTCCCCGTCGCGGCAGAGCGCGCTGGCCGAAGGCGCCAGGCTCCAGACCGGTACGCCGGCCGCGCCAAACGCGTCGGCCACCAGGCGATTGAGCTGGGCAGCCACGCGTGACACCTCGGCAAAGCCGCGCCAGTCCGCAGCGGTGGTCACGCCGGCCCGTGTCTGATAGCGCCGGGCAGCCATGTGACCGAACGAGCCGCTGCCATGTCCCAGCAGCAGGCGCAGATCAGGCGCCTGCGCCTGCGCGGCCGCACATTCCTGCGCCAGGCGCTGAATGACATCCGGCCGGGGGGTCAACGGCGTGTACTTGTCGGTGATGAGCGAGCCGCCCAACTTGAGAAAGACGGTGCGCATCAGGCCCGGTCCCGTTCGACCGTCACCTGCGCGCCGTCCACGCGCACGCGATCGCCGCTCTGGATCAGGCCCACGTCAATCTGATCCACCATCGGAATATCGCCGATGATGGCGCCCACAGCCACGATGGCCTCGCTCTCGCGGGCGATCATCGCGGCCGGCGCCTGACCCGCGGCCGCCAGGCGCAGGATGGTGTACGAGCCGACCGTGCTGCCTTTGCCGGTGGGAAAGACCAGCACGCGGCCGGTGATGCGTTCCCCATGCAGGGGGTGGTTTGGCTCGATGATGATGCCGGTGTCAGGGTCCACGCCGCCCAGGAAGCCAATCGGCGCGGGCGAAACCAGCGCGATCCCTGTCGCCTGCCCAGCCCGGATGACGCGGCCCTGCAAGGTGAACGAAACCGGTTCTTGTGTCATGTTTGCCATGCCCCGATGAGCGCGGCCAGGAGATCAGCGTCCTGTGCGGGCAGCACGGTGCGCGCATCGAAAAGCGCCTGCTGATCGGCCGTCCGGCCGACCACCGGCGGCTGGCCCTGGCGCAGCCTTGCCAGCAGGCCCGCCGCGTCCGGCACAGCCAGCGCGGCGCTGGGCAATGTTTCGCCGGGCAGCGAGCCGCCACCCACGGTGCTCTGCACCGCCACGGCTGCGCACGGAATACCGGCCGCGGCCAGCGCCTGGCGCCAGGATTCGACCCGCGCCTGCAAATCGGGCAGGCGTGCGCCCATCATCTGCCAGACCGGCAGGCTGGTCAGCGCGTCCTCGCGCACATAGTGCAGCAGGGTGGCGTTGAGCGCGGCCAGGGTCAGCTTGCCCACGCGCAGCGCCCGCGCCAGCGGATGGCTGCGCAGCCGGGCGATCAGGTCGGCCCGCCCCACGATGAGACCCGCCTGCGGCCCGCCCAGCAGCTTGTCCCCGCTGAAAGTGACAAGATCAGCCCCGGCCGCCACGCTGGTCTGCACGGTCGGTTCCGGCGACAGGCCAAAGAGTGCGGTGTCCAGCAGGGTGCCGCTGCCCAGGTCGTCCACCACAACCAGCCCCTGCGTGTGCGCCAGGCTGACCAGGTCGGCCAGGCCCACTTCGGCCGTGAAGCCGAGCTGGCGGAAGTTGGAAAAATGCACACGCATGAGCGCGGCCGTTTGCGGCGTGATGGCCTGGCTGTAATCAGCCAGATGGGTGCGGTTGGTCGTGCCCACCTCGACCAGGCGGGCGCCGCTGGCCCGCAGCACATCTGGAATGCGAAAACCGCCGCCGATCTCCACCAGTTGGCCGCGCGAGATGATCACCTCGCGGCCGGCAAAAAGCGCGCTGAGCGCCAGGAAGACGGCCGCGGCGTTGTTGTTGACCACCAGGCCCGCCTCTGCGCCGGTCAGCCGCACCAGCAGCGCCGCGGCGTGATCGTAGCGCGAGCCGCGGCTGCCGGTCACCAGGTCATACTCCAGGTTGCTGTAGCCGGAGGCCAGGGCCGCGACCGCGGCGCTGGCGTCCTGGCTGAGGGGAGCGCGGCCCAGGTTGGTGTGAATGATGACGCCGGTGGCGTTGATGACCGCTTGCAGGCTGGGGCGCAGGGTCATTTGCACCTGCTGCTGCACCTGGCCGGCCAGGTCGGCCAGCGCGGGGCAGGCGGCGCCCTGCTGGATGGCGGCGCGCGCCTGTTCCAACACGGCGCGCGCTGCGGCCAGCGTCAGGGCGTGACCGGCCTGCGTCTGCAGATCAACCGGCAGCGCAAGCAGCAGCTTGTCCACCGCCGGCAAACGGCGCAGTTCTTCTCCCACCGTCATCTCCTGCCCATCTCCTCAATGACTGCTCAGGCTACGGCCCAAACGCCAGGCCCACGAAACAAATACGCCGCCGGAAGAACACCGACGGCCAGTCAGTAGGGCATCGCGTTGAGGTGGGCGACACAGGACTCGAACCTGTGACATCTTCCTTGTAAGGGAAGCGCTCTAACCAACTGAGCTAGTCGCCCACGAACAACAAAATTTTACCCGAAGACGCGACGCCTGTCAAAACGTCCGGCTGTTCATCAGGAATTCCAAATGTGGTCGCTGAAGACATCTGGAATGAAGGCTTTAGCCGGTTATTGGGCACTTGAGAACCCTGTGGCAGACCGGCTGAAGCCTCGATTCCGGGACCATTTGGATTTGCTGGCTGTTCATCAGCCGCCTGGCGCGGACTGACGGCCGCGCGCAATGGCGGCCGCGGCATAGGTTGCCAGGATGCCGGCAATGGCGACATCGTCCGGCCCGAAGGCACGCGGGCTGCGAAAATTGAAAAAGAACACCGACCGGCGTCTCCCCTTGCTGCAAACGCATACCGACGAAGGCCTGCGTGCCGCTGGCCCGAAAATGCGCAGTCTGCACCAGGTCAGGCGGCAGGTCGTTGGTGGCATCAGGCACCACCACCGTGCCATGCGCAATGACATAGGCGCTGAGGCCCTGACGTCGCGGCAGGGCCATCTCCCCGCCGGGCGGCCACGAAGCAGAAAACGCAGTCGGGTCCAGGAACTCGCCGCGACCGGCGTCGTACTGATGCAGCGTCACCGTGTCGGCCAGCAGTTCCTGCGCGGCCAGGCGCACGATGTCGTTCTTCACCGTGGTGGGATCGGCGGCCAGCAGCGCGGCGCCAATCTGCTGCAGCGCGTCCAGGCGGGCGCTCAAGATGCGGGCGCGCACATGGCCGGCCACGGTTTCCAGCGCATGGCTCTGCGTTGTCTCGCCGGAGACAATGAAATCGGCGAAGCGCTTGCTCGGCTCCACGAACTGATCGTGCATCGGTCGCACCGTTTGCCGGTACTGCGCGATCACCGATTCGATGGTGCGCTGGCGCTCGCGCACATCGCGCTCGATGCGTCGCAGCAGGCGCTCGTCCGCGCTCAGGTCTACGAAAATCTTCAGATCATACAGACCGCGCAGCTCCTCCGAGGCCAGGGCCAGGATGCCGTCCACAATGATCACATCGCACGGCTCCACCAGGCGCGTGGCTGCCAGCCGCGTGCAGGTGACAAAGTCATACGTGGGCGTCTCCACCGCCTCACCGCGGCGCAGTTGACGCAAATGCTCGGCCAGGAGGGGCGTATCCAGGGAATCAGGATGATCGAAATTGGTCGTCAGCAGGCGTTCGGCCAGCGGGACATGGCTCAAATCCTTGTAGTAGGAGTCGTAGGCAATGATCACCACGCGGCTGGGGCCAACCGTGCGCACGATGGTGTTCGTCATCGTCGTCTTGCCAGAGGCCGTGCCGCCGGCAATGCCGATCACATAGGGACGGTGTGAAATCACAGACAAGAGAACCTCCATTCATGCAGGCAGGCAGGGGGGCGATTGCGCAGGCGCAATGCCGGTCGGCGCAGGCCGATCTTGCGGCGGGGCGCCCCCTCGCCCAGAATTCATTCGGCGGCGTGCATTTACCTTAGCACCTTAGCACAACCTGCGTCATCCGTCAACCTGTTGTGCCGCCAGGCAGAAATTCCAAATGTAGCACACATTCAACCACAAAGAGCACAGAGAACACAAAGAAACGGCAGATCAGACGCAAATCGGCAACTTCTCTGCGTTCTTTGTGATCTCTGTGGTAAAAAACCAGGGTACATTTGGAATTCCTGGCTGCGCCGCGGGCGATTTGACAACCCTCTGCAATCGGGCTATCATCCTGCGCAGTCCTCGCGCAAACACCCGATCGGGCGTGCCTGGCGCCCAAAGACAGGCACAGATAGGAATGAGAATTAAATAAGTGTCCGCTTTGGTGCTGTCTATATGCTCAGAATTCGCTCGGAACTGGACAGTTAAAAAATTCTCATTCCATAGCACAAACTGTCAGCACATACGAATCAGAAGGAGAAGCAAACTCATGAAGTCCATGCGTCCGTTGTTGGCACTGCTCTTGATTGCAGTGCTACTGCTCACCGGTTGTACACCGGCGACAGCCCCCACAGCCAAGCCGGCCGAGCCGACCAAAGCGGCTACCAGCGGCGAAACGGTCACGCTCACCATCGAAAGTTGGCGCAACGATGACCTGACGATCTGGCAAGACAAGATCATCCCCGCGTTCAATGCCAAGTATCCGAATATCAAGGTTGTTTTTGCTCCCAGCGCGCCCACAGAGTACAACGCCGCGCTCAATGCCAAGCTGGAAGGCGGTACCGCCGGTGATCTCATTACCTGCCGTCCGTTCGACGTGTCGCTGGGCCTGTACAACAAGGGCTACCTGGCCTCATTGAGCGACCTGCCAGGCATGGACAACTTCAGTGCGGTCGCCAAGAGCGCCTGGATCACCGACGACGGTAAGAACGCCTTCTGTGTGCCAATGGCGTCTGTGATTCACGGCTTCATCTATAACGCCGATGCCTTCAAGGAACTCGGCTTGAGTACACCGAAGACCGAAGCCCAGCTGATAGCTGCGCTGGAGGCGATCAAGAAGGACGGGCGCTACGCCCCGCTGGCCATGGGCACGGCGGATCAGTGGGAAGCGGCCACGATGGGCTTCCAAAACATCGGCCCCAACTACTGGAAGGGCGAAGATGGCCGCCTGGCCCTGATCGCGGGCAAGGCCAAGTTCACCGACGCTGATTATGTCAATGTCTGGAACACGCTCGCAGCCTGGAAGCCGTACATGCCGCAGGGATTCGAGGCCGTCAAGTATCCTGACTCGCAAAACCTGTTTACCCTGGGCAAGGCCGCCATCTATCCGGCCGGCTCGTGGGAGATTTCGCTCTTCAACACACAGGCCAAATTCAAAATGGGCGCGTTCTCGCCGCCCACCAAGAACGAGGGCGACACCTGCTACATCAGCGACCATACCGACATCGCCCTGGGCATGAACGCCAAGAGCGCACACGCCGCTGAAGCGCGCACATTCCTGGAATGGATGACGACAGCGGAGTTTGCCGAGCTGTACAGCAACGCGCTGCCCGGCTTCTTCACCCTGTCCAATCACAAGATCGCCCTGACCGATCCACTGGCGCAGGAGTTCTTGAACTGGCGCGGGACGTGCAAGTCCACCATCCGCAACTCCTACCAGATTCTCTCGCGCGGCGAGCCAAATCTGGAGAACGAACTGTGGAATGTGAGCGCGCAGGTCATCGCCGGCACCTTGACGCCCGACGCGGCGGCCAAGCGCATCCAGGATGGCCTGGAAAAGTGGTACAAGCCCTAGGTTAAGCCAACCGTCCCCGGTGCGACGTGGCCGGCCGATCCCGGCCGCGTCGCACCACGGTGAGCGGGACGCACAGGCACTGGGCCGTGCGCCTTGCCGGTCTCGCCATAACCGCCTGTTGCGTCCCGCCGCCGGCAGCCCCACCGTGCCTCTACTTCGTTGCCAGGAAAGCAGGCCCATGATGCCATCACCGCCTGACATCCATCGTTCCGGTCGCAAACCCTTTCCCACCTACCTTGTCGTCTTTCTGGCCCCGGCCACGGTACTCTACACCCTGTTCATGGTCTACCCTCTGCTCGATTCCCTGCGCCTGAGCCTGTTTAGCACCCCCACCCAGGGCGGGCCGGAACTGTTCGTCGGATTGCGCAATTTTGTCGCCCTGCTCACCGATGATCTATGGGCGCCACGCTTTTGGGGCGCGCTCAAGAACAATTTCATCTTCTTCGCCGTACACACCCTGGTGCAAAACCCGGTTGGACTGCTGCTGGCGGCACTGGTCAGCAATCCGCGCCGGCGCGGCGCCGGCGTCTACCGCACGCTCTTTTTCATGCCCACCATGCTATCGGTAGTCATCATCGGCTTCAGTTGGCAGCTCATCCTCAACCCGCTGTGGGGCATCGCCAGCGGCGCACTGCACGCGGTGGGCTTGGGCGCGCTCTATCAACCCTGGCTGGGGCACGCCGGCTCCGCTCTGATCGTCCTTGCGCTGATATCGGTCTGGCAGTTCGTGGGCATCCCCATGATGCTCTTCTACGCGGCGCTGATCGGTATTCCCGAAGAGTGGGTGGAAGCGGCGCGGGTGGATGGCGCCAGCAGTTGGAGCATCTTCTGGCGCATCAAGTTTCCGCTCATCCTACCCACGGTGGGTACGGTGACCGTGTTGACCTACGTGGGCAATTTCAACGCGTTCGACTTGATCTACGCCGTGCAAGGCGCGCTGGCGGGGCCTAATTTCAGCACTGACCTCATGGGCACCTTCTTCTACCGCACCTTCTTCGGTTTTCAATTGCAGCTTGGCAGCCCCACCATGGGCGCGACCGTCGCCACGATGATGTTCCTCATCATTCTGGTGGGTGTCTTACTCTACCTGTTCGCCTGGCAACGCCGCGTGCAGAGCTATGAACTCTAGCCGCCGTCGGGAGAAACGCATGAATACAGCCACGACAGCACCGATCATCCAAACTTCGCGGGGTAAACGCCTGCGCCAGCGCCTGGGCAACCTGGCGCCCCATCTCATCTTGATCGCCTATGCCGCAATTGCCCTCTTTCCGGTCATCCTGATCGTCATGAATTCGCTCAAGAGCCGCAGTGCCATCTTCTCGCGCCCTTGGCTGCCGCCCCTGCCTTCCACCTTCGACCTGGTCGGCTACACAACGGTCTTGTTACGCGCAGACTTCGGGCGCTATTTTTTCAACAGCCTGACCGTCACCATCGTCACGATGGCGCTGGTCCTGCTGACCGGGGCTATGGCCGCATATGCGCTGTCAGAATACCCGTTCCCCGGCAATACGTGGCTCGGACTCTACCTCAGCCTGGGCATCATGATCCCCATTCGCCTGGGCACGGTCAGCATCCTGCGGCTGATCGTCTCGTTGGGTCTCATCAACACCCTGGCCGCGCTCATCCTGGTTTACACGGCGCAGGGACTGCCGCTGACCATCTTCGTCCTGCAGCAGTTCATGCGCCAGGTGCCGCGTGAATTGAAAGAAGCGGCGCGCATGGATGGCGCCAGCGAGTACCGCATCTTTGGGTTGATCGTGCCGCTGGTGGCGCCCGCCATCGCCACCGTCGCCGTCTTCACCATGATTCCCATCTGGAACGACCTCTGGTTCCCGTTGATCCTGGCGCCTGGCGAAGCCACCAAGACGGTCACACTGGGTGCGCAGTTGTTCCTGGGGCAGTTCGTCAGCGATTGGAACGCCGTCCTGGCCTCCCTGACCCTGGCCATGCTGCCGATCCTCTTGCTCTATGTCATCTTCTCGCGCCAGCTCATTCGCGGGCTGACGGCCGGCGCCATCAAGTAGGGGCATGGCCTTGCGCCTGCCCGCGTGGGCGACCGCAAGGGTGCGCCCCTACAAATTAAGAAGATACGAACGGCCGCCCAGAAGCCATCAGAAGGAGAAATCAGATGCGTATCGGAATCATCGGCGCCGGTGCGATGGGCAGCACCCACGCCATCGGCTGGGCGCAAACGCCGGCCACCCTCTGCGGCTTTTTGGCCGATCCGCCGGCCGAAGCGCGCGCGCTGGCAGCCCGTTACCAGGCACAAGTTTTTCCCAACCTGGAGGCGCTGCTGGCCGCGGTGGATGTGGTGGACGTATGCGCGCCGACCCATCTGCACTACCCCCTGGTGCTGCAGGCGGCCGCAGCCGGCAAGCACATCATCTGCGAAAAGCCGTTGGCCCTGAGCGTGGCGCACGGCCAAGCGATGATCGCAGCCTGTCGCCAGGCCGGCGTCAGGCTCTTCGTCGCGCATGTCGTGCGCTTTTTCCCCGAATATGCCAGCGCGCAGGCGGCCGTGGCCCAGGGCGAGATCGGCCAGCCGGCCGTGATACGCCTCAGCCGCGCCAGCTATCAGCCCCAAAAACCGGTGGGCAACTGGTTTCTCGATCCTGACAAGTCCGGTGGCATGATGCTGGATCTGATGGTGCATGATTTCGATTACGCGCGCTGGATCGCCGGCGATGTGGCCCGCGTCTACGCGCGCAGCCTGCAGCAGCAACAGCCGGAAGCCGCGGTGGACTATGCGCTGGCTATCTTAACCCATCGCCATGGCGCCATCTCGCACATCGAAGGCTCCTGGGCCTATCCACCGCCCACCTTCCGCACACGCCTGGAAATCGCCGGCAGCGATGGCCTGATCGAGTGCCACCCCGACCACACCCTGGCCCTGGCTACCTACCTGCGGCAAGCAGGCGCGGGCGATGTGCCCGATGTGGGTGTTCCCGGCAGCCCGATGTTAGAAAACCCCTATACCACGGAAATCAAAGCGTTCTACACCGCGATCACACAAGGGTTGCCGGCCCGCGTCAGCGCGGCGGATGGTTTGGCCGCGCTGCAAATTGCCCTCGCGGCCCGCGAATCGGCACAGCGCGGCGTTGCCATTGACCTGCCGCGCCTGCCGGAACTTGAGTGAGCGGCCGAACCGCAACCGGTCACGGCGGCCAAAGACTGTCACTAAACAGGACCATTCGAGGTGTTCCATGCGCATTGGACTTCTGAACCTGGCTCATCACCATGTCATCTCATACATCGCCAATCTGCGCGCCCTGCCTGGCGTTGAGTTGATCGGTGCGGCCGATGCTGACCAGGCACGCTGTCAGCATGTTGCCCAGACCTACGGCATGACCGCCTTCCCCTCTTATGACGCGCTGCTGGCGGCCCGGCCCGATGGCGTCATCGTCTGCGCCGAAAACACGCGGCATCGGGCGTTGGTGGAGATGGCGGCCGCGGCCGGGGTGGCTGTCCTGTGCGAAAAGCCGCTGGCTACCACGTTGGAGGACGGTCGAGCCATGGTAGATGCCTGTCGCCGCGCAGGGGTCAGCCTGATGACCGCTTTCCCCATGCGTTTCAGCGCACCGCTGCTCGAACTCAAAGCCCTGCTCGACCGCGGTGGCCTGGGCCAAGTGGTCGCATGCAATGGCACCAACCAGGGACAGATGCCGCAGCAGCACGCGGCCTGGTTTGTGGACCCGGCTCTCTCCGGCGGTGGTGCGCTGATGGATCACATCGTACACCTGGCGGACGTGCTGCGCTGGCTGCTGCAGAGCGAGGTGGTGGAAGTCTACGCGCAGACCAATCGTATCATGCATGCGGCCAGCGTGACGGTAGAGACCGGCGGACTGGTCATGCTCACGTTTGCCAATGGCGTGTTTGCCAGCATTGATTGCAGCTGGAGCAAACCACTGAACTACCCCACCTGGGGCGGATTGGCGCTGGAGATGATCGGCACACGCGGGGTGGTCAGCGCTGATGCCTTTCGACAAAATCTTGATATCTACAACCAGCGCCGCGGCGACCACACCTGGCGTTTTTGGGGCGCAGACGCGGATCAAGCGCTGCTGGCCGAATTCATCCACGCACTGCGTACACAGCGCGCGCCCGCCGTCAGCGGCGAAGATGGCTACCGGGCGCTGCAAATCACCCTCGCGGCATACACATCAGCGCAGCACGGACAGCCGGTCCGGCTGCCGCTCCCAGACAGGAGATCATGATGCGACTTTCGCCCACTTTACAACGCACAACCGTCTATGCGGTATTCTTCCTCTTTTTCTTCCAGCTCCTGGCTGACTTCGTGGAGGCCATCTACGCGTTCGGCCTGCTGGGTACCAACATCCCGCCGGAGATCGTGGCGGTGCTGCTCTTCTTCTCCCCACTCCTGTTGCTGCTCTGGCGCCGCGGCCGGCCGCGCCATCTGCTGTTCATCCTGGCAGCCCTGGTTCTGCTGAGCCGTGTGCTGGAGCCCTTCCTGGATACGCGGGGCCGGATGTTCGTCGCCGGCCTGGGTGTGGCCTGCTCACTGCTGCTCTTTTCGGCCTATCTCTGGCGCAAGCGCGCTGCCAGCGCAACCGACCTGGGTGCGGGGCTGACCGTGGCCCTTGCCCTCTCCGCGGCCCTGCGCACCTTCGGCTCCGGCCCGGACATTTCAACCGGCGGCATGTTCCAGGGCATCGGCTGGGGACTGGCCCTGCTGGTCCTGGTTCTCCTGATTCGTGGCTGGCCCGATCAGGAAGATCACGAGACGCCGGCCGCTCCGCCCGCGGCCGGCCGTGGCGCTACCGGCCCTGTCCTGGGCCTCATGGCCGTGATTTTCCTGCTCTATGTCGTCTTCTCCGCGCCCCCATGTCCTGGCGCGCTGGACCGGCATGGATCAGCGGCTCATCCTGTTTCTCTATTTCCTGGCGTTGGTGAGCTTTGGCTGGCTCATGGCGCGGCCCCTGGGACTGCCGACCCTCTCCCGCCCGGTCATTCTCGTCTTGAACCTGATCCTCCTGCTGGCCCTGGCGCTGACCGCCCGGCTGCAGCAGCCGGCCTTCACGGCCGACCCATCCGCCTTTCCCCTGCTCGAACCGGCGATCCCCTGGAACTTCCACATCCCCCTGGTTCTGACGCTGCTGCTCTGGCCCATTCTGCTGCTCGATGCCGTGCTGCTGCTGCAGACCATCGCTCAGCGCCAGCCTTCACTCCCCAGCCTGGGACGCAGCTTTGGCCTGGCCGCCTTCTTCCTGTTGGTCATGATCTTCGCCCACGTCTTCACCACCGTCTACGACTACATCCCGGTGATCGGCCCGCTGTTCCGCAATCAGTTCTGGGCGGTTCACCTGGCGGCCGGCGTGGTACTCGTGCTGGCCCTGCTGCAGACGGCCCGCTCTCAGATCGCGTGGACTTCGACGCCTGTCTTAGCCGCCGCGCTGACACTGGTGGGCGTTCTGGCGCTTGTGGGCGCCCAACTGATCACGGCCAAGCCAGCGCCGCCCGCCGGTCAGGCCCGCCAACTCACCATCCTGACCTACAACATTCAACAGGGCTACAGCGCGGAGGGGCAGCGCGACCCGGCCGGGCAGTTACGACTGCTGGCTGAGGTCAGCGCGGACATCATCGGCCTGCAGGAGTCCGACAACGCGCGCATTGCCGGCGGCAACGGCGACCTGGTGCGCTATTTTGCCAATCAGCTCGGCATGTACGCCTACTACGGCCCCAAGACCGTGGCCGGCACCTTCGGCATCGCCCTGCTCTCCCGCTACCCGATCGAAAATCCACGCACCTATTACCAGTTCAGCGAGGGAGAGCAGGTGGCGGTCATTACCGCGCAAATCACCGTGGGCGACCGCACCTTCGAGGTCTTCGTCAATCACCTGGGCAATGGTGGGCCGCTCATTCAGCAGCAGCAACTGCTCGAACTGATGGCAGGACGCACGAACGTCATCGCGCTGGGCGATTTCAACTTCCGGCCCGACAGCGAGCAGTATCGCCTAACCACGCAGCAGTTGGCGGACAGTTGGCTCCTGCGCTGGCCCGCCTGGCGGGACGACCAGGGTCAGCAGCCACAGCGCAAAATTGACCACATCTTCGTCTCACCTGGAACCGACGTGCGCCAAGCCCGCTTCATCCCCAGCCCAGCCTCCGACCACCCCGCCGTCACCGCCACTATCGGCTGGTAATAATCCCCCCCTCCTCCGCACCACGCGCACTCGGCAGTGCTTGTCGGGCGCGGGCGAGGGGCTGTAGGTGCGGCGCAGTTGGTACGCCGGGTCGGCCAGCGCGAATTCCAATTCGTGGAACAGCGTGGCCGCGGTGAGCATGATGAGCACCTCGGCAAAACCGGCGCCGGCGCAGGTGTGCGCACCAAAGCCGTAGGGCGCAAAGGCGCCGGGCTGGCGCGTCTCCTGGCGCGGGGGCAGGCAGCGATCAATGTCGAAGCGATGGGGGTCCCTGTAGATGCGCGGATCGAAATGCGCCACACCAGTCGCGGCCATGACCGGCTCCATCGCGTGCAACTGGCAGCCGGCAAAGGTGAACGGCTCGATGACGGTGCGCGGCACCATCGGCGCCACCGGGTAGAGGCGCAGCGTCTCCTGCGCGGTGGCGTGCAGGATGGGCATCTTGCGCAGCCGGTCGGCGGTCAGCGGGCCTGCGGCAAAAACCGCGTCAATTTCAGTTTGCAGGCGGGCCAGCGTTTCGGGCTGTTTGAGCAGCGCATAGATCAAGAACGAGGTTGTGCCCGCGGCCGTGTCAATGCCGGCCAGGTAAGGCCCCAGCGCGCCGATCAGCAGTTCCGGCTCGGAGAGCATGTCAGGGTTGTCGGCCGAGGCGGCCAGCAGGTAATCAATCAAGTCGCCATCGTCTGCCGACTTGGGCTGTGCCCGATGGCTGGCCAGCATGTCGGCGGCCAGTTGCATGACACGCGCCTTGGCCCGGCGATAGGGTGGCAGGCGCAGGCTGATTTTGGGCCATTGGCCCAGCACGGCGTTGAGCAGGGTGCGCATGAAAAGGACGAAGTCTGGGAAATAGTCGCCCGGCCCGCTGCCCAACAGCAAACGGCCGATCTGTTCTCCGATCAGGCGCTGTATGGTGGGGAAGACCACGAAGGTGGCGCCCGGCTGCCAGTCTGCCAGCAGCGTGCGCGTCAACGTCACCGCGGTGGGCAACTGCTCCATGATGGCCGTGCGGCTGTAGGGCTTCTTGAGAATTTTGCGCATGCGCGAATGGGGTTCGCCATCAATGGCGGCCAGGAAGTATTCCGATTCGATCTCATCGGCAAAGGTGGCCCAGGTGTAACGGCCGCTGAGATGCGCATCGCCGGCCGCGGTCAGGAACTGGTTGGCCTCAGGGCCGGCCAGGACCGTGAAGCGCCGGTTGAGCGCCTTGACCGTGAACACCGGGCCGTGCTTCAGATACTGCTGCTCCAGGAAAGTGAGCGGGTCGTTCATCAAGGGGAGGGCGCTGCCAAGCAGCGGGATGCCGTCGGCCAAGGGGGGCGCAGGCGCCTGCGAAAGGCCGCTCTGCCAGGTCATTGCGTTTGTCATGGTCTTTTTTCCTCGTTGGTACACATGTTCAACAGACTCTCACCTGCCATTGTGCTTTACATGACTCATTGCGTCAAATTCGGCGGATAGGAAATACTGCCGCGCTGCCTGTCATGGACGTCTCACCTTGCGGTGCAGGCAGCGCGTGAGGCGCCCGCGCTCCCAGGTAGTGACGCTCGCGCGCGATAGTCTGCAGGCACACGGGACTTGTGGTATAATTTGGGTGATATTAATGATATTCACATCGAATTTCCAGGAGAGAATAGATGTTCGACACAACCATGACGCTACCCAAAGAGACCGCCCATCCAGCGCGCATAGGTGTTCTCTTGCCGGAACAGACTGCACCAGCAATTCCAAAGGCCGCGCTGCGCGCATTGACCGAGCTTACTGGTCAGATTGAACTAGTGCCTGCGCTCCTGATCACGCTGAAGGACGCGATCGAGCATCGTCTATCGGTGATCGGCGTCCAGATACGCGCCTACGAAAATCAGTATGGAATGAACTTCGAGCAGTTCCAAAGCAGTGGTCGCAGCGGCGAACTGCAGGCTCCAACTTCATACCGGATCGAACGTGATTACTTCGAGTGGGACAGCTTGATAACCCGCCGCAAGAAACTGAACGACATCCTGCAATGGCTGGCTTGACTCTATCCCAATTCTCGACGTCGCCGAACTGTGACCAGTCTGGGGTTGGGCTGACAACCGTGACGAAGCAGTTTTCTTGACCATTGACGCCTTCATTGACGTCTACAACCCGATCCCTCATCCAAGACAACCAACGCATTTTTGAGCAGACAATGCTTTTGTTGGTTGGCATATTCATCCCTTCGAAAATCCTGACGAACACCGATTATGTGAAAAAGTGCGCTTCGAGGAATTCTTGAACGCCATTGAGCAATGGATCGAATAGATCTTCGATGCGGAAATTGAGGTGATGCGATGGGTGTCATGATGGCGACGAAGCCGATAACCGGAGAAGAACTGCTGGCGCTGGGCGACATCGGCCTGAGCGAGCTGATTGATGGGAGGATTATGACCATGACCCCGGTCGGCGATGGGCACGGGACGATTGAGTTCAA
>JADJYJ010000025.1 GCA_016719785.1 Candidatus Amarolinea dominans | reverse complement strand
GAGCCGCGACCGCTTCGTGGTCTACCTGACCCAGAGCGCGCGGCGGTTGATGCTCGATTTTCCCAATGATCCCGTCACCTGCAACCACGCGCTGCAGGCCACGCTGGCGGGGCTTGTGGGGTGGGAGAGCGTGCGGGTGGAGGCGACGGCGGCCGCCGAATGAATTCGGGGCGAAAGCGCGTGCCGCCGCCATGTCACCAACATCGCGCCCACGCAGGTGGGCGCCCGGCGGTACGCCCATCAGGCGCGATTTCAATCGTCTTGCTTGCCATGCGTTGCGCGCAATGCTATACTGCAAGCGGGCACGAATTGCGCCTGTTTCCGTAGGCGGAAAAGCGAAGTCTATCCTCGCTTGCAGTATAGAATACCGCTGGAAATCGTTTCCCCACCCGTTGCTACCCCCATACTGATATGCGAGGCGAAACCATGGCAGGCATAAACTATGCAAGCACGAACACCGCAGCGATCACCACCCCCGCCGAGCAGGCTATCGTCGCCGCTCTGCGTAAGCTTCCGCCGCTCTATGTGGCCGATGTGCTGCGATACATCGAGTTTCTCGACTACAAGATCAACGTGACCAGCCATGATCTGGCGGAAGAACCCGCGCTATGGGCCGCTGTCGAAGCGAATCAGGAATACAAACGACTTCATCCAGACGAAGCCCTGGAAGTCTACGAAACAGGCGCCGATTTTCTTGAAGCAATCAAGGATCTGTAATGGCCTACCGGATTGCGTTTTCCAGGGAGGTTCGACGCCAACTCATCGAGCTTCCAGGTCACGTCAAGGCCCTGGCGAAGCAGAGGATTGCCGGCCTCAGCGATAATCCGAGGCCGCTCCGAAGCAAGGAACTAACCGGGCATACCGATTACCTTCGAATGTGGCTTGGATCGGATTTTCGTCTGGTGTGGCGCGTGTTTGATGAGGAACACATAGTAGAAATCGAATATGTCGGCCCCAAATCACCAGATCTGTACGAACGCTTGAAACTAGCCCGACCATTGCGTCAATAGAAAACAGCACGCAGGCGGGCGCCCGGCGGCGCGCCCATCAGGCGCGATTTCAATCGCTCTTGCGCCGGCTGTAATCCGAACGACGAGGTGAGCACAATGACCTACGACCTGGTGATTCGCGGCGGCCGCGTCATCACGGCCACGCACGAGCTGACCGCCGATGTGGCGATTGACGGCGAGAAAATTGCAGCGATCGGGCGCGGGCTGCATGGCCGGCGCACCCTCGACGCAGACGGGCTGCTCGTCTTACCCGGCGCGGTGGATGGACACGTGCATTTGAACCTGCGCACCGCCTATGGCCGCACCGCCGACGATTTCTACCAGGGCACGGTGGCGGCCGCGTTTGGCGGCGTCACCAGCATCGTAGATTTCGTTGATCCCCGGCCCGATCAACCGCTGCCGGAGGCGCTGGCCGAGCGCCGCGGCGAGGCCGACGGCCGCGCGGTGATTGACTACGGCCTGCACATGACCCTGACCGGCCCCATGATTGCCACGCGTCCGGCGTGGCGCGACGAGGCGCCGCTGGTGCGCCGGGCTGGCTGCTACTCCTTCAAGCTCTACACCGCCTATCCCGGCTACTACCTGCCCGACGATGCGCTGCTGCAGGCGCTGGAAGCCGTGGCCGCGGTGGATGGGCTGGCGGTGGTTCATGCCGAAAACTGGCCGGTGATCCAAACCCTGACGCGGCGCTTCGTGGCGGCGGGGCAGGTGGAGCCCCGCTGGCATCCCCACAGCCGGCCCGCCATCACCGAAGGCGAAGCGGTGCAGCGTGTGCTGGCCCTGGCGCGGCTGACCGGCGCGCGCGTCCTCATCTTTCACATCTCCTGCGCGGAGGCCAGTCACGCCCTGGCCCTGGCGCGGGCGCAGGGGCAGGTGGCCTACGGTGAAACCTGCCCCCACTACCTGGTCCTGGACGATTCCGCCTATCTGCGCCCCCTGCCGGAGGCGCTGCGCTTCTTGTGCCAGCCGCCCATTCGCGGGCTGGATGAACAGCAGGCGCTGTGGCGGGCCGTGGCCGGCGGCGACCTGGACGTCATCTCCACCGATCACTGCCCGCACCCGGACGAGCAGAAACAGGCCGGCGCGACCGATTTCACCCGCACGGCCGGCGGCATCTCCGGCATCGAAACGCGGCTGGCGCTGCTGCACACCTTTGGCGTGCGCCGCGGCCTGCTCAGCCGTTCGCGCTGGGTCGAACTGTGCTGCACCGCGCCCGCGCGCATCTTCGGCCTGCCCGGCAAAGGCGAGATCCTTCCCGGCGCGGACGCCGACATCGTCCTCTTTGACCCCACGCGGCCGGTGACGCTCAGCGCGGCCGGTCTGCACTCGGCCATTCCCTACAGCCAGTACGAGGGCGTGCAAGTTACCGGCTACCCCGTGACCACCCTCAGCCGCGGCGAAGTCATCATCGCCGACGGCCAGTTCAGCGGCCGCCCCGGCCGCGGCCGCTTCTGCGTGAGATGAGGGGTTACCATGAACACCACCCTGCTGGATCAGATCATCGCCATCACCGAGGTCAGCGCCAAACACTGGCAGCCCTTCGACGCGACCTCGCCTGGCGGCATTCCGTTCGCCGGCTACCTCTGTCGCCAGGAGAGCGACAAACTGGGCATGCTGGCCGTCACCCGGTTGGGCGGTCAGGAGCGCCTGGAGTTCATCCCGGCCATGCCCAAAATCCACTATCCGTACATTCAAGATCGTGAGGGGCGCCTGCAGGTCAGCATCCCCGTACCGATCAACATCGTGGATGCGCGCTTCACGGTCAAGCTGGACGGCACCGCCATCATCTTCTACCCGCTGACCGATGCCCAGGGTCAGGTGCTCGAAGTCGTCGCCCGCACGCGCTTGCTGCCGATGTTGATGCCCAGCCGCTGGGGCGATTGGCTTGGGCTGCTCGCCGATGTCCTGCCCAACCGCGGCCCGGTGGAAGCCGCGGTGCGTGAACAGCATGTCGTGCTGGTCTTCGAACTGTGGGGCTATCGCAACCCGCACCTGGTGCGCTACGAGCAGCCGCTGGCGCTAACGCTGCACACCGCCATCCGCCACCGCAAGCCGGTCAGCCATCAGCGCCTGGCCGACATCGCGCAGCGCTACGGGCTGGCCCTGGCGCCCACGCTGGAGGCGGCCGCGCCCGATCCGGCCGGGCTGGCAGTCGCGTACCGCCGCTGGCAGGCGCGGCTGGAGACCGAGAATCAAGCCGCGGGCCAGGATGTGTTCGTGCAGGAGGGCGCGATCCTGGTGCTTTCGACGGTCGAAACGGCCACCTACTGGAAATGCAAACCGCCCTCGATCGAAGAGATTCACTGGCAGGCCGGTCAGCGCATCAGCAAAGAGATCGTGCGCCAGGCGCTGCTCAAGCTGCTGGAAAATGGCTACGACTTCGCCGCCGGCGGCGTGGAAGATCTGCAGGCAGCCCTGGAGGGCGATTACGATCCTCAGCAGGTGGCCGCCGAGATCGAAATGATCAACCGCACCTACCTGGACTTCGTGATCGAGATCCAGCGTCAGGCCTGGCTGCGCAGCCTGGTGGACAGCTCCGGCCTGAACCCGCATGACTTGCCGGCCCTCATGCGCCACCTCGCGCCGCACTACCCGCGCAAGGAGATGGGCTGGGTCTACGCCACGGTCAAGACGTTGTATGGCGCAGGCTGAAGGTTGTTTTGCCTGGTGGGATCATCATTGCGCCACGGGGCGTCTGATGACTGCGTTGACACCTCTCCCCGTTCTATCCGCGGCAAGCGATGGACGTCACAAGTCTTGAAGACTCGTGACGTCCGTGTTTGTGTGATGCGATCTCAGTTGTTCGCGGCCTTGGGCGGTCGTCCTTCGTAGGTTGGCGCCCGGTCCGGATCGTCCGCGGTCAGCGCGAACGGTATGTCAATCAGCCGCGCGTCGGGGCCGATCTCCTCCATCGTCTGGGCGGGGCAGGAGCCTGAGGTGCATTTGCGCACCAGCAGATTGTCCAGGTACGCGCCTTCAGAATAGGTGATCGAGTAATCGGTGTAGAACTGCACAGCAACCCACACTTGCGGCCGGCCACGCAGGTCGCCGATGGTGTAGACGTTGGTAAGATCCAACACGCGGTCAATCCAGCCGTTGGAGTATCCACTGGTGCAGTTGCCGTACCAGTTGCTGCCATCTACCGAAGCGTAACGGCACACGTAATCGCAGCAGCTCTCGGAGTTCAGCCACAGTTTGAAACTCATGTCGGCCGCCGTGGCGCCAACCAGGCTGAACGGGCCATACGTCATCCATGAACGAGTGTAGTTGGCGTAGTAGCTGCCACAACTCAAGGCCGCGCCATTGGCGCCGCCGCCAATGGCCCATCCGCTGTAACTTCCAGCATAGGCCCGGCAGCCGCGCTTGGCCCAGTAGTACTCGCCATATCCGCTCAATCCGTCGAACACGCTCCAGGAGCCGGGGAAGCCGCCTTCGAAACTGGTATCCACAATGGTCGTCCACCCCGGCGGCGCGGCATCTTGCCAGCCGTTCCAGCTCTGAAAATCACGCGCACGGCCGAAGTTGAACAGGACCGGCAGTGCGCAGTAGGAGCAGTTGCTGCCGCTCTGAATCGTGTGCCCTGCGCCTACCCAGGTGTCTTGTGTGGGCAAGAAGGCGCGCACGGTGTTGTAATCGCCCCACACGTTGTCAGAAGGTCGGGCGTTGCTGGTTTGAGCGATGTAGTAGGTGAATCCCGGCGGCACAGCCGTGAAATCGTCGGCAATGGCGTAAGCCACACTGGGGTTCATGTTGGAACCGGTGCTGGCATCGAAGACCAGGGCCAGGTCGCCGCGTTTGTTGGCGGCCGCGCTGGGATACAGAAAACAGATGTCGGGATTCCACAGATAGGGTCGGCCCTGGGCGCCGCTCAGCGGCGTCAGGTTGTTCTCGTAGATGGTGAATCCGTTGATGTAGGGCTGACCAAAGCCGCTGCCCTGTTTGACGTTCCACCACCAACCCAACACCATGCGGCCCGGCTCCTTGTAATTGGAGTTGTGAAGCATGTAGCGGGCGCCGGTCAACAAACGATCGTCTGTGCGCGCCGCCCAATTGGCGTTGGTGCTGCCGCAGACGGCCTGGTTGCGTCCAGTGCGGCTCCAACTCGGCGCCGTGTACACAGTGCTGGTGGTGGATATCTGATCTTCGTACCATCGCCACACGCTGATGCGGTTGTAAGGTGCGGAAGTCGGCCAATTCGAGGCGAAGTACATGACATGATCCGCGCCCTGCACAGGCACCCAGGTGAACCAACTGGTGGTGGCAAGATAGTTGAAGCTAAAACCACTGCAGGCGCGCAGATTGTCGAGCGGAAAACGCAACATCACGGTACGCGTCCATTGGGGAGAGGAAGCATTATCGAACATATTGGTGGCAATGTACAGATAGTCGGCGCCCAATTGCAGGTGCGGATAATCCCACCACTGATTCGTCCACCCACTATTGACGCCGGTCGGGTAGACATCATAGGCGCAGAAACTCCCGCCCCCATCCGTGGAGACACTCAAACGAAGGCGATTGACTCCGCTGCTGTTCCGGCTACCTTGCCGATACCAAAGCAGCATGTTGCGGCTTTCATCGTGCAGCGTGACCTGATCGCAGCAGAACTCGCTCATGGTGGCCGCGGGGTTGATATAGGTCCAGCCCTGCCCGCCATTGATGGAGCGCGCAGCAAACCAGTTGCCGGTGTAGAAGACGTTCTTGCCATTTTCGGCCACGCTGCTCTCCATGATATTCGAGCGCGTGCCGCTGGGAAAGCCGCTGCCGAAGGTCACATTGCGGTAGATTTGCGCATCACCGGGCGCCAATGGCCCAGGCACATCCATCTTGTCTGCCGACGCCGGGTTCGATTCGCTGCCCGCGACTGGCGCAGCAATCTCAAGACCTTCATCCTTTGACTCAATCGCCGGGCCGGGCAGATGGGAATTCCCGGCCCAGGCGACCAAGGCCTCTTCCTGCTCTTTGGTCAACACCGGCATCTCAGCCTGCCAGTCCGGCGACTCACTGACAGGCGCGGCCATGGCGGCCGCTTCGGTTTCTTGAACATCTTTGGTAAGACTGCGGTCGGCGGCATTGACCGAGAACCCCACGCTCGACAGGAGCACCACGATCAACGCCAGGCGACCCAACGACCAACGTCTTGTGCGTGACATAAGACACCTCCTTGAGTGTCAATCTACAAGCATCACAGGCGCCGGGGCACGCGGCGCCTGATCGAATGCACAGGCTCGCACAAAGGTTGTGCTGAGCGAGAAAAACTCTACTGAGGCGGTCTTTCGATGACCCAGGCTTCACCGGGCGGCGGGCCAGCCACGACGGTGTCCAGATTCCGATTGTCCAGCACTGCCGGCTGCGCCGCGTGCTGCCAGGCTGCCTGATACGACCACGGTCCACCATTGATATAACCACAGCCGGGGATGTAGAAGTTCGTCAGGCCGGTCGTGCCACTGCATGTGGTCGAGTTGCTGAAGGTGCCGTTAGCGTAAAAGGTGCCGGTGAAGGAAAACGCGTTGCCGGTAATCGGCTCCAGGGGCAAGTGCTTGATCTGATAATTGCCACAGCCTGGTACGCTGATATACACGGCAAAATCATCCACATAGGCCCGATCGCTGGTGACATAGAATTCGGTGGTCCACGCGCTATTGCGCCAGAAACCCGGATTCGGACCGGCAAGCGGCGTGGGCGTCGGCGTCGCCGTCGGAGGCGCGGTTGGCGTGCGCGTTGGGGTACGCGTGGGCGTGCGCGTAGCGGTGGGCGGCGTTGTGGGAGTGCGCGTTGGCGTCGCCGTCGGAGGCGCGGTTGGCGTGCGCGTTGGGGTACGCGTGGGCGTGCGCGTAGCAGTGGGCGGCGTTGTGGGAGTGCGCGTTGGCGTTTTGGTTGGTGTGCGTGTGGCAGAAGGCCCTGGTGTTCGTGTTGGCGTCGAACTCACAACATGCGTAACCGTCGGGGTGGGGGTCTTGGTGGGCCTGGGTGTGCGTGTCGGCGGTACACCGGCCGTCGGGGTGCGGGTGGGGGTGCGGGTGGGGGTGACGCTGGATACTCGCGTGGCTGTCGGCGTGGGGGTTTTGGTGGGCTTGGGTGTGCGTGTAGGCGGCACACCGGCCGTCGCGGTACGGGTGGGGGTGCGCGTGGGGGTGACGCTGGATACCCGCGTGGCTGTCGGCGTGGGGGTCTTGGTGGGCCTCGGTGTGCGTGTAGGCGGCACACCGGCTGTCGCGGTGCGGGTGGGCGTCGGTAAAATCGTCGGGGTGCGGGTTGGTGTGCGCGTAGCGGTGAGCGTGATGCCTGCTGTGGGGGTGCGCGTAGGAGTTCGGGT
This sequence comes from Candidatus Amarolinea dominans, assembly GCA_016719785.1. Taxonomy (NCBI): domain Bacteria; kingdom Bacillati; phylum Chloroflexota; class Caldilineae; order Caldilineales; family Candidatus Amarolineaceae; genus Candidatus Amarolinea; species Candidatus Amarolinea dominans. Next base: position 27,180 of record JADJYJ010000025.1, on the reverse strand, counting down.
TGGCGTCGGCGAGATCGTGGGGGTGCGCGTAGGAGTTCGGGTTGGCGTCGGCGAGATCGTGGGGGTACGCGTGGAAGTGGGAGTGGGTGTGGCGGATGGAGTGGCATTGACGCAGGTGTAGATGCGGACATCGTCAATGAACCATCCCCAATCGTCGTAGGCATTATCGCTGCCGATACGCCAACGAAAACGGATGCTTTGCCCGGCCAGCGAGGCCAACGTCAACCGGCTGGAGATGTAGCCATGGCTGTCGGCAAGGAATGCCTGCCGCCCGCCCAGGGGATTGCCGTAACCCGTGCCGATCGCTCCATCATAGCCGTTTACCTGAATGAAACTACCGGCATCGGTCCAAGTGGAACCACCGTTAATGCTGTATTCCAGGACGCCGCCATCATAATTGGCTCCTTCGAAGAAGTAGGCGTGGGCAAAGTGCAGATACGCATTGGGAGGCAACGAGACGCCCGATGCCATCGCCAGGTACGTATCCAGGATCACATTCGGATCGTATCCCCACGCAGAGTGAATCGGCGAATGAGCATTGCCGACAGGAACCGTCCATATGCTTGCGTTATTGGTTATCCAGTTCGTGAGAGCGCCTTCGAAATCATCGAAGTAAGTGGTATTGGGTACCTGGCCTGCTTGCGGGCAGAGGGCCGCGTCGGTATTGTAGCCGGACACGGGCTCCAGGTTCATTTCTACGGCATCGGTCGCATCACGAACTTCCTGGCAGTCGGCCGGTGTAATGCCGGCTGTCCCGACCAGACTAAGGCAGGCCTGGTACAGCAAGTTGTACAGATCGCCATAGTCACCACCGGAGGCCAAGCGGTTAGTCTGCACATCGTAGTAGATTTTGGCCACCTTGGTGATGCCGAGAGCCGTGACGGTTCGACCATTGAATGAGCCTCCATCGGTCATGAGAAAGACGGCCTTATTGTTGACGCCGCTGTTATAGTGAACGCCCCCGTTATCACCAGTGCCGGTATAGTAATAGACACTGGTCATCTTATCCGGGTCTTGAAAGGCGGGGGGATTTTGCATATTGCGGATGGCGCCACCGCCGCCAATATCTTCACCCAACAGCCAGCGCACCGGCGCTGTGTCGTTACCGGCGCCATTGGTAAGATCAACGAACTCGCCCCACAGATCAGAGAAGGACTCATTGATGGCGCCGGATTGGTAGTAGTAAAAGAGGCCGGATTCATACTGGGTCACACCGTGCGTCAATTCGTGTGCAACCACGTCGTCGGCCAGTGCATAACCGACGGCGTCACCATACACCATCTGGCTTCCATTCCAGAACGCGTTGTTGTATGGGCATGCGCCCTGGCCGGTCGGCGGGCAATAATGGACACTGGAGATCAGCGACATGCCGGCGCCATTGATGCTATCCCGACCGTGGTAGCTTGTATAGAAGTCATACGTGTGCCCGGCATACACATGAGCGCCCACCGCATGCGTATCGCCTCCGCTGCACGTAGGATTGGACTCGTTGCACACCAGGGTTCCTGGTAGCGTCGAGCTGTGATTGGTCGTGTAAGTCAGGCGGTTGCGCGCGGTGTCCACCTGGTTGAAATGGAGCAGCACGATTCCACGCTGGGCATCCACCAACACCAATTCTCGGATCGGCGCCAAGTCGTGAGTTGTCACCTCCAATTGCCAGACCAGAGATGTCATACCATTTCCGGGCGCCATGAGCATCGGATTGTAAATCCACAACGTTGGCGTGATCGTCACGAAGGTGTCCGTGGGCAAGCCATATTCCTTGCCCAGGATGCCGAACGCCTTCGCGCGGGCCGCGTCAGCACTGATCGCAGGTTCTAATGACACCGCCGGTCCCGGCAGGATTTCGCCGCTGACCGAGTAGACATGGCTCTCTGCGTCCAACTCGACGATGATCTCTCCGGCCAGGATCGGAATGCCGGCATGAACTTGCTGAAAGCGTACAAAGGAACGGCCCGTCTCGCTTGTACGCACGTGCCTGACATGCAGTTCTTGAGCCGGATCACTCAGGCCAAACAACGTGCCGTACTGTTGCAGGAAGGTGAGCGCGGCAGCCACAGGCTCCACGATGACCTGGCCGTCAGGTGCGGCAGTCAGAAAATGAGCGGGATCGGTCCCGATAAACCGCAAGTAGCCGGTTTGCGGGTGTATGTCCAGCCGGATGGTACCGTCGGTTTGACGTTGCAGTTGCTCGACCAGCAGCGGATCGAGGGATGCAGGCGCCTGGACATACCCAGGCCACTGCGGACGATCGGGCGGTGGAGCCTCCGGAACAGGCAGGCCCGGTTCGACAGTGCCATCGTCAGCCCAGGCAACCGGCGGGGCGCCTGGGGCGACAAAATTCCGCGGATAGGGGGAGAGTACAAACACCAGCGTAAGGACAACAGTCAGAATCACAGAATGGGTTTTCATCGCAATCTCCTTTTGATAGAACAAATCACGAAGGGTTCGTAAGAGAATGAGTTCCCGCATTTTGCCGAGAAAACGCTGAGACACGAGAAGTCATATTTTCACGAACCCTAAACACACACGGTGACCACCTCACGGATCAGTTCTTGGGTGGCAATTCTCTCGGCGTGATGAGGCGGATGCCCTCGCCGATTGTGGCCTCAGCCGAAATTTCGATCAGCTCCGGCACGTTGCCTGCGCCGGGGTCAGGGTTGACGCCGGCGCAGGTGGCGGCGGTGCATTTGCGCACCAGTACATTGTCCACGTACGCCCTCAGCGTAGTTGATCGAGGAGTCCGTATCAAAGAGTAAGGCGATCCAAACCTGGGGTCGTCCACGCAAGTCGCCCAAGGTATAGACATTCGACAGATCCAACACACGATCAACCCAGCCTCCCGAATTACCACTCGTGCAGGAGCCGTAGAACTGCGAACCATTGATGGATGCCAGGCGGCACAACGCATCATAGTTGTTCTCAACATACAACCAGAGTTTGAATGTCAGCTCGGCGGCTGTGGCGTCCGTCAGACTGAAGGGGCCAAAGATCATCCAGGCTTCGGCATTGTTCGGATAGTTGCTGCCACAGGCTAAGGCAGAGCTGCCGATGGCCCAGCCGCTGTTGGCGCCTTGATAGGGACGACAGTTGCGTGCGCCCCAGGTGGGGTTACCGCTCAGTTGCCAGGCGCCGGGGAAACCGCTCTCGAAACTGGTGTAGTTCAGGTTGGTCCAACTGCCGGATGACGATGTTGGGGTTGGGGTAGGCGTGCGGGTTGGCGTCGGTCCGACCGGGGTAGGCGTGCGGGTCGGCGTCGGTCCCGTAGGTGTTGATGTGGGGGTGTTGGTTGGCGTGACCGATCCATCCACCTGGAAACTGACATCGTCAATGAAGAAACTGGTCAAGATCGTCGCGTTGGTGACCACGCGGAAGCGCACGCGCACGGTGCGTCCGCGGATGGCGCTGATCTGTTCGCCGGTCAGGGCGTAGCTGGCAAATCGCCACCCATTGGTGGGCGGCGCCGCTTCGATGAGGAACGCCTCGACGTAGTGATGCCCGGTGTTGGGATCGAGCAGTTGCAGGGTGAAGTAGTCGCGACCGGTTGCGGTTTCGCTGCTCTGCGACCAGTACCAGAAACTCAAGACGCCGCTGGACAGGTTCGTTGGAATCGTCACATTCTGGAACAACTGGTCATCGGCGTTGTGGTAACCGCCCAGCCAGGCCAGGTAGCGGCCGCTGTGCGTGGTGATGCCGGAGGGCGGCGGCTGAATCACCGGCACACCCGCTTGCGTGGTCTCCGTCCAGTCGGTGTGGTACTGCTCGAAGTCGCCGTTGACCAGCAGTTCCGTGACGGGTGGCGATGTGGGCGTCCGGGTTGGCGTCCGGGTCGGGGTTTGCGTGATCGTCGGCGTGATCGTCGGCGTCGGTGTTTTGGTCGGCGTCGGTGTTTTGGTCGGTGTCGGGGTTGGGGTTGATGTCGGCGTCCAGGTTGGTGTTGGTGTCGGGGTTGGGGTTGGGGTCAGGAAGATGGGAATGGGGACGTTGAGACCCCAGGCGATCGTGCCGGATTTCTGCAATTGCCGGCTGCCAACGGTCAACTGGAGAGTGAAGGGCGTGCCGCGCGTCGCGCCGGCCGCCTGTTTGAGGCGGATGTCCACGCGGCCGCTAGGATCGCCCAGGTTCACGGTCAGATTCGTGCTGCCATTGGCAAAGCGCGCCGGCCCGTTCAGTTGGGCAGTCAGCGCGGCGGGTAAGGTCACATTACCGTACGCCACGCCAATCGTTGTACCGCCAGGTGGCAGCAGGAGCACCTGCGCCGGCCACTCCCAGCTCAGCCAAGCGCCGGTCGGGGTGCGGGTGGGCGTGACGGTCGGGGTGGGCGTGTACGTCGAAGTCGGCGTGCGCGTGGGGGTAGGGGTGCGGGTGGGTGTGACGGTAGGCGTTGGTGTGCGGGGGGGGGTAGGGGTAATCGTCGGTGTATCTGTGGGGGTGGGGGTATTCTCAGGAGTTGGCGTATTGGTTGGCCGAATGCCGGTCGGAATCTCGATGTGCGCGTTTATATCTCCACCAATGTAGGCGCCACCGTAAGCGCCGCCGGTATAGCTTAGACGGAAAGTCAGCCTGTCTCCGGCCTGGGCATTAGGATCAATACTGCTGACTTCACCCACGTAGCGCCCCGAGCTCCACGTGCATCCCAGGTCGACGTGCGCCAGGGTGGTGACGCTGCCCGAGTGGTTCAGAACCAAATCGGCATCGTAACAACTCGGAAGCTGGTTGGGAAACAAGGTATAGACGGTTACATCCATCCAGAAGTTTGGCTCCGTGATATCTCCGATAAGCGTGTATGTCCACTCACGTGTTGGCCAGGCCGGACGAATTGGAATGTCGCTGGTGTTTGCCTGCGGCGATGTTTGCAGCGTGTAATTCTCATGCAAGTACAGTCTAGTAATATATTCTGGCGGGTAGGTTGGCGTGTGCGAGGGTGTGATCGTTGTCGGCTGGCACTGATAGATATTGACGTCATCGAGCCACCAGCCCCAATGATAATCATAGCGGTCCGTTCCCATGCGCCAGCGGAAACGCACATTGCGCCCGGCCAATGAGGCAAGATTCAGGCGACTCGTAATATATCCATGACTGTCCGCGGTAAACGCAGACCGTCCTCCGATCGGATTTCCAAAATATGACGACAGCGTACCTTTATAGCCGTTGTAGTCTATCAACCCGCCCGCATCCAACCAGGATGATCCATTGTCGGTGCTGTACTCAATAACACCACCGTCGTAGTAGTGATCCAATCCATAGGCGTGGGCAAAGCGCAGGTAAGCGCCAGTCGGAAGCGTCACACTGTTAATCATCGTTGCGTAGGAGTCAGACACAGCCGCTGGGTAGTCGTCAGCATAGAGGAAATGACCGCCAGAATGAGCATAGGCGCCGTAGGATGAGTCGTAGCGCCAACGTCCCGTGCCACTGAGCGCGCCGAACTGCCAGTTGCTCGGTCCGTTTTCCAGGTCGTCTGCGAAGAGCACCGTGTGCGGTTGGCTTCCGTCACACCACGGCGCATCAGAATTGAAGTTGGGCAGCGGCTGCAGGTTCATCTCGACGGCGTTCGCTGCCAGGCGAACCTGCTGGCAGTCGCCGGCTGTTATCCCAGCCGTTCCTATCAGGTTGTTGCACGCCTGGTAAAGCGCATCGTACAAATCGGCATAGTCAGCGCCGGACACCAGGAGGTGGGTTTGAACTTCATAGTAGATTTTAGCCACCTTGACAATGCCCAGCCCACGCACACTGAAACTATTGAAGCCTCCCCCGTCCGTCATCAGGTAGGCCGCCTTGTTATTGATGCCGCTGTTGGTATGGACACCGCCGTTGTCGGAATCGCTCAAAACATAGTAGTGACTGCGCATGCGATCGGGATCCCCATAAGCAGGTGGGTTCTGCATGTTGCGGATCGCGCCCAACCCTGTAATGTCCTCCCCCAAGAGCCAACGCACAGCGGGTGTATCATTGCCAGCGTTGTTGGTCAGGTCCACGAACTCACCCCAGAGGTCGGAGAACGATTCATTGATCGCGCCAGATTGGTAGTAGTAGAAAAGGTCGGATTCATGTTCGGTGACGCCATGCGTTAGTTCATGGGCCACTACGTCATCGGCCAGCGGGAAGCCGTAGCCATCGCCATACACCATTTGGCTGCCATTCCAGAAGGCGTTTTGGTAACCAGATCTATAGTGTACAGTTGATTTGAGCGTCATCCCGGCGCCATCCATGCTGTCACGGTTGTGGTTGTTGAAGTAGAAATTGTAGGTATCGCCGGCATAGCGATGTGCAGCAACCGCATGGGCATCTCCACCGCTGCAGGTGGGGTTCGACTCATTGCACACCAGGGTTCCGGGCAGGGTCGTACCGTTGTTGGCCGTGTAGGTCTGACGATTGAGAGCGGCGTCAACCTGATTGAAATGCAGCACGACGCCGCCGCGGCGTGCGTCAACCAACACCAGCTCTCGAATCGGCGCCAATTCCTGCGCTGTAATCTCCAGGCGCCAGACCAGGGATGTGAAGCCGCTGCCTGGACCAAGCAAGGTGGGGTTGTAGACCCATAGAGCCGGAGTGGTGCTGGTCAATGTTGTTGTTGGAACAACATAGGCTCTTGCAATCACTTCCAGGGCTTGCTGTTGCGCAAGATCGAGTTCGAAGGTCGGGGTGATCGCCAGGGCAGGCACAGGCAGGATCTCACCGGTCACGGCTGCGGTGTGCAGATCGGCGGTGAGTTGGACGATCAACTCACCGCCCAAAACCGGCACTCCTTGATATACCTGCTGAAAATGCACGAATTGAAAGCCAGCCTCATCTGGGGTCAGGCGTAACAGGCTCAAGTCTTGTGATTGATCAGTCAGGCCAAACAGGTCGCCAAAAACGGTCAAGAACGAGCGCGCCGCTTGTTCAGGCGTGGTGGGGGCTGCTCCCAGATCGAGTGGGGGAATGGCGTGCCCTGGGGTCACGCTCATGAAGCGAACCCGGCCGGTCTGGGCATGATAGGAAATCGTCGGATCGTCTCCGGCCAGGTCATGCAGCTGCTGCAGCAACTCCTGGTTCACCCAAATGGGTAAAACCTCCTCGACGACCAGGTTTCCGTCAGTCTGTCCAGGGGGAGTTCCATTCTGTGCATGAACACCCCATCCTACCCCCAGACTGACGATCAGGATCAGTAAGATTGACGCGAACCATCGCTGCTGCATAGTTGCTCCTTTCATATCGTTCCTGCTATGTCTGATTTGCCCCTCGGCATGAACCCGGCTCATTCCCGCAACCCAACCGTAAACAGGTTGGCGTGCAATTGACAGGCAGCCGTAGCGGGTGCTGAATATTTCTCGCTTCCCCACCGTTCATGACCCGAACGGCTGCCTGTGGGCTGGCTGATTGCTGGCGCCGGTTATGGGTTGCCAGTCTGCGCGCCGTTCATGCCGGTCAAGGTATTGGTATAGCCTGACCAGTCATTGAAAACCATCGTGCCGGCCGCCTCGTCGAAATGCCACAGAGCCCGGGTAGACGCATCACTGGCAAATCGTGCGCCAGGCACCGTGTACGTGGCGTTGCTGTAGCGCACTACACTTGAAAGACGCATCTCTTCCAACCAACGTGTGAAGTAGCCACCGGCGACACCCCCGCCCACCAATACCGGACTGGTTGAATTGTATGCGCCCGAAACAAGGTCGTAACCTGTCTGGTCGGCGATGCGAGTGCCATCCAGGAATATCATGAAGCGATCGCTTGCCGCGGTGTATTCGTTGTCAAACACGCCGGCAATGTGATGCCAACCGGCGCCGATGTTCAACAAGGCGAGCACCTGGACATAGTTGACGGGATCGGCGTCGACCTGGAATGCAACCACATCTAGCTCTGTCGAGCGCAGGCTGAGATAGAGACCGTAGTTGTCGTTCTTGATCACGAGTACTCTCGCGCCCGTGAGCGACGTATCAGGCAAATAGAAGAACCCCTCCAATGTAAAATCAGCCACGCTACCGCCCAAATCGAGTGAGGCGCTGTCTGGCGCGGTGGCGTAATCGTTCACACCATCCAGGTAGAGTGCCGAGGCGAAAAGTGGCTTGGGCGTGGGAGTCGGCGTCGCTGTCGGGGTGCGTGTAGGCGTAGGTGTACGCGTTGGCGTGTTTGTTGGGGTCGGGGTAGCGCCGCCACCGCACGTGTGCCCAAACTGAGCATTGGCTGACATCACATCAACCATGTCTACCCTTCCATCCTGGTTCATGTCAAATCGATAGTCCCAATTGGCGCCGCCGCTGACCGTTCGCCAATGGTTGGCGAATGCCTGAATATCCTCCACACCGACGCCGGCTGGCGCCACGACGTCAGGGCACAGACCGGTGAGATTGAGAGAGACATCGTCAATCGTGAACCCGTTGTAGGTGTTACTGCTGTCGCTCGCCATCAGAAACGCCACCCAAACCTGGCTTTGGCCCAGGCGGCTGGTCAGGTCGAGCGTTTGCTGGTAATAGCTATTGCCCGCCGTGCCGGCGGCCCAGCTACCGCAGTAGGCAGTACCACCGCCAAAATTCGCACCATCAATAGACGACCCCACAAACAGGTAATCATAAGGGCAGTTGGTGCCTCCCTCTGATTGTCCCCACAGATGAAAGGCGAGGTTCGCGCCCGTGGCGTTGCTCAAGGTAAAGGGGCCGTAGAGGGCCCAGGTGTATACGTAGTTCGGATAGTTCGCACTGCAGCCCAGGGCGCTGCCCTGCGCGCCGCCGCCGACCGACCAGCCGGCGTAGGCTCCGGCGCGCGGATGGCAGTTGCGCTTGCCCCAGCGATAATCGCCGCCGTCGTTGCTGCTGGCGTCAATCAGCTGCCAGCCGGTCGCCGGCCATGTCCCCTCGAAGTTCTGGGCCATGATAGCCGCAATTGACGCTGGGGGCAGTTGCAGCCCTCCTGGGGTCACCAGGGCCTGGGTAACGTTCTCGACGATCACGGCCTCGCTGCTGTCAAGCACGGCGGGTTTGGTGGGCTGGGACTCCTGCGCCGGTGGCGTGGCAACCGCCAAATGGGCCGTGAGCGCCAGGATGGCGAGCAAGAGGCATCCAACTATGATGAGTAGTTTGCGGGTTGACATGAGACCCTCCTTTTCCTACTGGCAGGACAGAGAACAAATCTGTCCGCGGGCATAAACGCTTGTATCTCTATTCTACCTGCTTTTGGCCGCCCGAGACTGCACACATACTGCACAAAAACTGCATCGTTGCGCGCTCAAAGCCTTCACGCAGTGACGCCAGCCGCGCGACGACCAGTACACGCTGGCGGAAGCCGGGCCATGGTTCGTAGTGGCCACTTTAGTAGTGGTGCTTTCCGGCGGGAAAGCGACTGAAGTCGCAACTACGAACCATGGGTCTATCTACGCCGAGCTGTACCGGGGGGTCACTGCAGCCGAATCCGGTCAAGGTACTCATCGTCTGGATTCGGATCCCACTGATTGCTCCCGGCATAGGTGCGCCGCAGCTCGATGCGTAGACCGGCGACATGAGTCCAGTCGAAGCCAGCTTCATGCCGCAGCGGAATGAAGTATTCCAACCAGGCGTCGTTTTCGACGATCGTGCGCCAGCCGCCTCCCGGCCAGGGCAACCACTGATCGTTGTCGCGGTGGATGACGAGCGCGTTGCCGTTCGCATCCCGAATGGTCACGGTCAGGGAGGGACGGCCGCCGCGCAAGGTCTCGCCGCGTTTGGCGCAGTAGACCAGGCTGGTCTTGTCCTGCCAGTTACGCGGACGGTCGGCCCAGTCATTGATCACGGCCGCGCCGACCCAGGAGTTACCTTCGTCCGTGCCCCCCATGCGCAGGGCGAGGCTACCCTGGCACGCGCCTGCCGTCACGTCGAAGTGGTCGAGATCGTTGTGATCGCTATACCAGCCCACCAATCCATCCTCGAAGTCCTCGATCAAGCCGGTTGGGGCCGTTGGTGTGGGTGTCGGAGTCCGCGTGAAGGTCGGCGTTGACGTTGGGGTGCGCGTCGGCGTTGGCGTCCAGGTCGGCGTGCGGGTCGGCGTTGGCGTCCAGGTTGGCGTGTGGGTTGGGGTGATCGTTGCGCAGCCGCCAGGCACGGGCACACTGCCGGTTGGACAGGCCGTCGGTGTGGAAGTCGGCGTCCAGGTTGGCGTGTTGGCCGGGGTAATCGTCGCGCAGCCGCCGGGCACAGGAACTGTATCGGTCGGACAGGCCGTCGGCGTGATAGTCGGCGTGGTCGTGGGCGTCATCGTCGGTGTCCGGGTTGGCGTAGGTGTGCGAGTCGCTGTCCAGGTTGGCGTCGGCGTGGGAGTTGGCGTCCAGGTTGGCGTCGGCGTGGGAGTTGGCGTCCAGGTTGGCGTCGGCGTTGCGGTCACGGGCGCCGGGCAGACCCGGAGCTCATCGGCCCAGGCGATGACGTGGCCGGGTTGCCGAGGCCAGTGTCGCAGGCGGATTTGTTTGACGTTGGAAAGATCGAGCACGCCATTCCCCTGGTGATCCCACGGATCGCGCCAGGTCATGGCCGCCAGCGGCACCGAAATCTCCTGCCACCCAGCGCCATCGGCCGTGATGGGGACGCCCCAGATTTCGTCATCGGCGTCTTGCAGGGCCAGGTACAGATCAGCGCTGCCGGCCTGCTTGCGGTAGAAAAACCGCAGCTCCTGGACGGCGCGCCAGTCACGATTGACCGGCTTTGCCACGAACCACCAGTCGTCAGGCTCGAAGGTGGTGCAGTCCAGTTTGATGGCCTGCCCGCGATAACCGGCGTCCTGGGAGTAGCTGCAGATGGCGCCATTGCCAAATTCGCCGTGCCAGTCACGAATATCCTCGAAGCCTTCGAGGGTCTGGCACGGGGGCGGATAAGCTCGCGCGGCCAGCGGCAGGAACTGCGTGGTGAAAGCCGTGTACCGAATCCAGTCGAGCGTCACGAACGTCGCGGCGCCGGGGTAGGTGAAGCGGCCGCACCAGTCATCCACCTCGGTGCATGCCCAATAACTCGTCATGATGCGCATGGGCGTGGTTGGCAGGGGCCCGCGTGCGCCGATTTCCTCGTGCCGCAAGGCGCCATCCACGTACCAGGCCACGCGCCCGGCCTTCCACTCGATGGCGTAGGTATGAAACGCCGCCGAGGCGTCGAAGCCCAGGTCAATCCAGGTTTCGTGACCGCCGGCGCCCTGGGTGAAGTAATTGACCTGCAGGCGAGTCGGATCGCGCCCGAGCAGTTCGACGTCTATCTCATCGTTTGGGTTGTTGTCGCTTGGTCCCGTGTAGGTGAAGAATGCCGTCACCGTGCCGGGGACATTCGAGGCCTTGAGCCGCGCTTCGAAACGCCCGTACCCAACCAACGCATTGCTGCGATATTCTCCCGACGCATACGGTCGGTCTCGACAGCCATCCGGGCAGGGATTGTCATCCAGGCGAATCTGCAGCAGGCTGTCGGCCACGCTGATATGGTCAGGCAGCCAGCAGTTCAAGAAGGGTGGTCGTGGATTGCACCAATCGGCCTTGTGCCAGCGGACTGTGTCGAAGGTGTTGAAATCATCAAAGAATGAGGGGGTAGACGTGTTCAGGCGCATGGCCACCACGGCGGCCGCGCCCACGACCAGAGTCAGGCCAAGAATAGCCAGGCCCAGAAGAAGTGAAAATCGTTGTTTGGATCGCATGATCGTCCCCCTATCGGTCACATTGCTCGCATTGTCACCTTTCAGAAACCGCCGGGCTGACTGAAAGGTTCATAGCGGGCGTGGGGCACAGACAGTGAAATCCGGCTGTTTCTCTGCGATAAGAGATGGCTCACAGTCCGGCTATCACCAGGGCGCCATGAACGCCGGCGCCTATTCATCAGGAGATTCCTCACAGCATGCACTGTCATGGCCTGCGCCGACCGTGCTGCACGCGCATAAACACCGCTCGCACACCAGCCAGGCGGCCGGCGCGGAATTTTGCGCGCGCATCTGCTCCCGCACCGGCGCGGCTGGCACGAGGTACCCTTCACCCCACGCCAATGCCCGGCAGCACTGATCGCACCACGCGTTCGACCGGTTCTGCGCGGCCCACCAGGCCAGGGCCGCTTGCCGCGCCAGGGCCATCTGCACGGGCAGGCCCGGCGAGAGGGCCGCATCGAATGTGGCTTGCGACATCATTGTCTTCTCCGAAGTCCGAATCAGCTGACGATCTTGCTTGCTTCTATTCTACATCCAACGGCGCACGTTCAGACTGCACACTGTCTGCACAAATACTGCAGACTTTCTCCAACCGGCACAGATGCGGCCCAAAGGACGCTTGCTACCTGCTCCACACTGGTGTATAATCTTGCCTAGCCACCACAGGAGGAGTTTCGCCATGCCACGCTGGTTCAATGTCGCCGGACCGTGCAATCCGGATATTCACTATATGCTATCTCCCCTGACGCGTATCCCCGCAGTGTGGCCCCTGATCGAACAACAGGGCTATTTTGTGATCCACGCGCCGCGCCAGACAGGGAAAACGACCGCCATGATCGCCCTGGCGCGTGCATTGACCGCGGCCGGACGCTTCGCCGCCGTTCTGCTCTCGGCCGAAGTCGGCGCCGCGTTCAACAATGACCCCGGCGCCGCGGAGCTGGCGATCCTGAACTCCTGGCAGCGAGCGGCGGCCTTCTTCCTGCCGGCCGAACTGCGCCCACCGCCCTGGCCCAGCGCTGAGCCGGGCACGCGCTTGGCGGCTGCGCTCGATGCCTGGGCCCAGGCATCGCCGCGCCCCCTGGTCATCTTCATTGACGAAATTGATGCGCTGCAGAACGAAGCGCTTGTTGCCGTTCTACGCCAGCTGCGTGAAGGCTACTTTCGCCGGCCAGAATTCTTTCCCTGGTCGCTCGCCCTGATCGGCCTGCGCGACGTGCGCGACTACAAGGTGGCTTCGGGGGGGAGTGAGCGTTTGCACACCGCCAGTCCCTTCAACATCAAGACCGATTCATTGACTCTAGAGAACTTTACCCTTCGGGACGTGGCCGCGTTGTACCAACAACATACGGATGACACGGGCCAGGTGTTCACACCCGCAGCCACGGCGCTGGTCTTTGAGCTGACGCAGGGCCAGCCCTGGCTGGTCAATGCCCTGGGGCGGCAGGCGGTGGAGATACTCGTGCCGGATCGAACGCAGCCGATCACGCCTGAGACGATTGAACAAGCGAAGGAGATTCTGATCGAACGGCAGGATACGCACCTGGACAGCCTGGCCGAGCGGCTGCGCGAGCCGCGCGTGCGTCGCATCATCGAGCCGATGATCGCCGGCCAGACGCTGGGCGATGTGCCCGAAGACGACCGCCGATTCTTGCTGGACCTTGGCCTGGTGCGCCGTGACCCGGCGGGCCGGCTGACGATTGCCAACCCGATCTACCGCGAAGTCATTCCGCGCGTGCTGACGCAGGGAACGCAAGATACGCTGCCGGGCATCGCCCCCATCTGGCTCAGGTTGGACGGCACGTTAGAGCCGGCGCTCCTGTTGGAAGCATTCCTGGCCTTCTGGCGTGAGCACGGGCAGGCGCTGCTCAAGAGCGCGCCCTACCACGAGGTCGCGCCCCACCTGGTGCTGATGGCCTTCTTGCACCGGGTGGTCAACGGCGGCGGCAGCCTGCAGCGCGAGTACGCGGTGGGCATGGGGCGACTGGACATTCTGCTGCGTTATGGCCAGGTGCGGCTGGCAATCGAACTGAAAACCTGGCGCGACGAGGAACCTGACCCGCTGACCAAGGGGCTGAGCCAGCTCGATGCCTACCTGGCTGGCTTGAGCTTGGACACCGGCTGGCTGGTCATCTTCGATCAGCGCGCCAACCAGCCGCGCATCGCCGAACGCACGACGACGACCGAAGCGATGACCGCGGCCGTCGTGATCGTGCCGTGATCCGTCACTGGCAGGTCCCCATCCGCCTCGCCCCGCGGCGTGAAACTGCATCCCCTCGATGGCCTCACCCTGCGATCCTCGCTGCCAGGTCTTCGACGGATTGGCGTTTGCTCCGTGCTGATGGCGCTGCCGCACGCGAAATCCTGTTCGGCCGCAACCTGCAGCGGCGGTAAGGAGAGTTACGTTCCTATTTCGCATTGGTCCCTCTGGAGGATGATCTTCGCCCATGACCCAACATAACCTGACCCGTCGTGAATTCCTGCGTGCGTCCCTCGCCAGCGCGGCCACCCTGCTCATCGCCGGCTGCCAACCGGTTACGGATGGCGCCTCGCGTATCAATCCAGCGCCGAGCGCGACCCCGCGACCCCGCGTCCTGCGCATCAACATGCCGCTGAATCGCGGCGATATTGGCGCCGCGGCCGATCCCGGCTGCTCCGGAGCCTACCACAGCTACTTCATCAACTCGCTGATGTTCAGCGCGCTGATCGCGCTGGACGCGCACCTGCAGCCGACGCCTGATCTGGCCGCCTCCTGGCAGATCAATGACGACGGCACGGTGTGGCGCTTCAGGTTGCGTAAGGATGTGGCGTGGAGCGATGGCACGCCCGTAACCGCGCATGATTTTGCCTGGGCGATCAAGCGCAACCTGGCGCCCACGCTCTACTGCGGCGGCCAGTACTGGCAGCTCGTGGACATCCAGGGCGCGCGCGCCTTCTACACCGGCGAGACCACCGACGCCAACCGCATCGGTGTCCGCGCCCTGGATGATCTGACGCTGGAGGTGACGCTGGAAAATCCGTCAGCCTACTTCATCAACCTGGCCTCCCTGCCCAGCTTCATGGCCCTGCCGCGCCAGGTGGTGGAAAAGGCCGGCGACCAGGCCTGGACAAAGCCGGAAAACGTGATCAGCAATGGCCCATTCCGCCTGGTGGAGTGGGTTCCTGAAAAACAGATGGTCTTCACGCCCAATCCCGGCTATCACGGCGGCGCGCCGGGCGTGGACCGCCTAGAAGTCAACATGATCCGCCAGGAAAGCACCGCGCTGAGCGCGTACGAGGCCGGTGAGCTGGACATGGTCGAGGTGCCGGTGGCCGAACTGGGCCGCGTGCGCGCCGATCCCCGCCTCAGCCAGGAGCTGCAAGCGAACGCCGAGCTGACCACCATGCATCTGCGCCTCAGCGTGCAGATCAAGCCGCTGGCCGATGTGCGCATGCGCCACGCGTTCGCCCTGGCCATTGATCGCGAAACCCTGTGCAACAAGGTGCTGCCAGGTATCGGCCAGCCGGCCTACCAGTTCCTGCCGCCCAACATGCTCGGTCATGACGGGCAGACCGGCCGCGAACTGGCGTTCGATCCGGCCCGCGCCCGCGCACTCCTGGCCGCGGCCGGCTATGCGAGCGGCAAAGAGGTGCCGTTGGTCTACTGGCAGTACGAGCAGAATGAGACTTACCAGACGCTGTTCGAGGCGCTGCAGGCGATGATCCTGGAGAACCTGGGCGTGCGCACTGAGCTGGCGCCGACCGAGGCAGGCGCACGGCAGGCCTGGCGCACCCAGCGCCCGCTGCGGCCTCATTTCTACCGCCAACTGTGGGGCGCGGACTATCCCGATGCGCATAACTTCATGACCGTGCTCTACACCACGCCCCCGCCGCAGGCCGACCTCTGGAAAACGGCGCCGGAGTTGATCTACAGCAATCGCACGTTCGATGACCTGGTACGCCAGGCATCAAGAGAACTCGACCCTGTCAAGCGTGCCGCGCTTTATCAGCAGTGCGAGCGCATCTTGGTGCTGGACGACCCCGCGATCATTCCGCTGTATTACGTCATGCGCCACCGGCTGATCAAGCCGGCCGTGCAAGGTCTGATCATCAACGGCATGGGCGCGCCGGCATTTCGACAGGTACGGCTGGTCTCATGAGCGGCCAACCCCCGCGCCCCACCTGGCGGCATTGGTTGCACCGGCTCGGGCAGTCGCTGCTGACGCTGCTGCTCCTCTCCGTGCTCACCTTTGCCGTGGCGCACGCGACGCCGGGCGGGCCATTTGGCCTGGATGACCCCGATCAGACCGCGCGCGTGCCGCTGGAGATGCGCCAGCGCTACCGGCAGCTCTACGGCCTGGATCAGCCCATCGCCGTGCAGTATCTGCGCTGGCTTGGCCGCGTTCTGCAGGGCGATTTCGGCATGTCCTACACCTACCGCAACGAAACCGTGCAGCAGGTGCTGGCGCGCACGCTGCCGGTTTCCGCGCCGATCGGCCTGGCCGCGGCCGTACTGGCGCTCGGCGCGGGCGTGCCGCTTGGCATCGCCGCGGCCGCGCGCCGCGGCGCCTGGCCGGATCAAATGGCGCGCCTGCTGGCGGTGGCCGGGTCAGCTATTCCGATCTATGTCCTGGCGACGCTGTGCGTGGTGATCTTCGCCGTGCGTCTGCACTGGCTGCCGCTAACCGGCTGGGGCGCGCCGAGCCGCGCCATCTTGCCTATCTGCGTGCTGGCCCTGGGGCCGCTGGGAGTGGTGATCCGTTTTACGCGGGCCGAAACCCTGGAGGTGCTGGCCGCGGACTACATCCGCACCGCGCGGGCCAAGGGCCTGCCGTCGCAGCATGTGCTGGGCCGCCACGTTCTGCGCAACGCGCTGCTGCCGGCCCTGACCCTGGCCGGCCCGCTGCTGGCGCATCTGCTGACCGGCTCGTTTTTTGTCGAAACCATCTTCAACATCCCCGGCGTGGGCGCGGCCTTTGTCTACGCCGCGGCCGACCGTGACTACCCGCTGATCATGGCCGGCGCGCTGCTGGCGGGCGGCCTGGTCATTCTGCTCAACCTGCTGGTGGATGTGGCCTACGGCCTGCTCGACCCGCGCCTGCGCCTCACGCCGACCGATTAGGTCGGCGCAAGCGAGAGAGCGATTGAAATCGCGCCTAATGGGCGTTCCGCCGGGCGTGTATCTGCGTGGACGCAATATCGGCCGCCGCAAGCGAGAGCGATTGAAATCGCGCCTAATGGGCGTTCCGCCGGGCGTCCACCTGCGTGGACGCGATATCGGTCGGCGGCGGCCGACCTTGCGGCGGAACGCCCATTCGCCCCGAATTCATTCGGCGGCACGCGGAGAAATGGACGCATGAGAATCCTTTGGCGCAGCATCACCCGACGCTTGTGGCATGATCGGGCGGGCCTGTCCAGCCTGATCTTCCTCGTTGTCCTGACAACCGTTGCCCTGCTTGCGCCCTGGCTTGCGCCCTTTGATCCGCTCGACGTTGATTTCGATCATGTGCGGCAGCCGCCCGATGCGCAACACTGGTTGGGCACCGACAAGCAGGGCCGCGACGTGCTGAGCCGCCTGCTCTTTGGCGCACGCCTCTCGTTGGCCGTCGGTTTCGTCAGCCAGGCGCCCATCCTGCTCATCGGAGTCAGCGCCGGCTGCCTGGCTGGCTACAGAGGCGGTCGTAGCGCCGGCCTGATCATGCGCGTGGTGGATGTCTTCTACGCCTTTCCCACCACCCTCCTGCTGATCGCGCTCATGGCTATCCTGGGCCGCGGGTTCGGCAGCCTGCTCATCGCCCTGACCATCACCTCCTGGGCCGGCGCCGCGCGCCTCGTGCGCGGCCAGGTCTTGCGCCTCAAACAGGCGGAGTTCATCACGGCCGCGGTCAGCCTGGGCGCCGCGGATTGGCACATCCTCTGGCGTCACATCCTGCCCAACCTGTCGGGCATTCTCCTGGTGATGCTCTCGCTGGGCATTCCGGGCGCCATCGTGGCCGAGGCCGGCCTCAGCTTCCTGGGCATCGGCCTGCTGCCCCCCGCGCCGAGCTGGGGCCTGATGCTCAGCGACGGCTTCAGCGTCGTGCGCAGCAGCCCGCACCTCGCCTGGGCGCCCGCCATCGCCATCGGCCTCACCATGCTGGCCCTCTACACCCTGGGCGACAGCCTGGCTGACGCACTCGATCCGAGGGCAAACTGACCCGATTTGCAGACCCCCAAAATTCATACCAATTTGGAACCATCTTGATCGTTCTTGTCCAGACTGCTATACTCTCGCGCAGAGGCAAAACATAAGCAAAGGAGAGATGCCATGTTGACAATTCAACTTGAATCCGAGCTCCTGGCATTGCCAATGCCGGATAAATTGCATTTGCTGCAGGTCTTGGTCGCTGATCTGACTCACACCTGGCCGGGAATCGAGAAGAGTTCTGACATCGCCGGTGGCGCCGCCTGTATTATCCGCACGCGCATCCCGGTCTGGTCGCTTGCAGGCTACCGCCGCTTGGGATGGTCGGAGGAACGCATTCTCAGCAACTTTCCAACCTTGCGACCGGCCGATTTGCGTAACGCCTGGGCCTATGTGGCGGCACACCCCGGTGAAATCGAACAGGCTATCCGTGAAAATGAAGAGGCCTGATGCAGGTCAGGCGCAGAGAATTGATCAAGCGATTGCTGCGGCCTTACCTCTAATTGGCAAACTGATTCGCGTCAACCGCCCGCCTTGGAAATAGTTTCGTTGGCCTACGGCTGCACGATGGCGCCAAATTTCTGGGAACGGAGAGGCCGAAAACAGCAGGTGGTTGGATTCGCCGGGTAGCTGGCGTGTGCCGCCAATGTACAAGCGTGACGAAACGGTCGTAGCGGGCCGCCCGCAGCTTGACTTGGGTCACTCTGCCGGCCGGTTTGACAGCCCGGGGGACTGTGCGCAGCCGAGGGACCGGGCGGCGCACGATTGATGGGAGTTGGCAGATGCCAAGGAAACGGCAACCGCTCACGGCGCTAAGCCTCGCTTCCCCACGTGTCAGGGCCGGAACGGTTGTCGTTGGTGTGATGGCGATCACCAGGTAGATCGAATGTTAGCCCTGCACCTCCGGCCGCAGCGGCGGGAAGGGCGCAGACTGACCGAACTGACTGGCCACGCGCAGGATATCCACGATGTTCACGCCGCCGTTGCCACCGGCCGCCAGTCCGCCTCGATGCCGAAAGGGTTTGGATCACGAAGCCACGAAGGCGCACGAAGAACGCGAAGCACGAAGGGGTTCCTGCGGTGACAAGATTGAGCATACATGGTGGAGCCTTCCTTCGCGTTCTTCGCGCTTCGTGCCCTTCGCGTCGCTTCGCGCCTTCGTGATCCAGTGTCCCTTCGCGCCTTCGTGATCCAGCGACTCCGTCGACTGCCCCATTGACCTCCCGAGGGACTGTGCGCAGCCGAGGGACCGGGCTGCGCACGAGTGATGGAAGTTGGCGGATGCAAAAAGATCGGCAACCGCTCACGGCGCTAAGCCTCGCTTCCCCACGTGTCAGGGCCGGAACGGTTGCCGTTGGTAACTTTGCCAACGTGGCCTCGTGCCAACTATCTCTGCGACTGGCTTCGCTTGCGCAGAGACTATCGGCAGGTTGCCACATCAACGATTCTTACGCGATTGGTATCGCTTCATCCTTTCCACTAACCAGCGATACAGATCGTTATTGTGCTACAGGGCCAAAATGCCCCACCACCAGCATGATGTCGCCAATATCGACGATGCTGTTGTGGTTGAAGTCGTACAATAACAAAGCAGTGGCATCTGTGGCGCCCCATTCGCCAGCAATGACAACGACATCCAAAACATCCACGACACCGTTACCGTCCAGATCGAAATCTGGCGTGGTTACCGGCTCGGCGCGGAATGGATAATAGTTTACGATACTGAAGGAGGAGTCATCGAAGAAGTGCCAGACATGCTCCTCGATCACGTTCGAATCGGTCGTACCCCAGTAGTTATTCTGGGCATTGACGTCAAAGCCGACGTGGTTACCGTTGAAGATGTCGTTGAGGAGGGAGGGGCTGCCGGCGGAGTTGCCGTAGATATCGTTGTCGTTGATATTGGGGCGGCAGCCGTTACCCAGGTAGAGGCCGCCGCCGTTATGGTTTTGGGCCGCTTGTTGTTAGTGATGTCGTTGCCGGTGACAGCGCCGCTGCAACCGTAGGGGGAATAGTAACCTGAGTAGATCGCGCCGCCGGCGGGGGCGGAGTTGCCGATGATGGCATTGTTGAGAATGGCGACGGAGCCTGAAACATAAATGCCGCCGCCTTGCGTCGGCTGAGTTGTTGGCAATGGTGTTGTTGCTGATCTGGCCGCCGCTATTGTTGAGTGTAGCCCAGATGCCACCCCCATACAATCCGGCTGTATTGTTGGTGATGCTGTTGTCGCGGATATCGCCGTTTGAATCGAAGTGAATTCCTGCGCCGTAATATGGTGTACTATTACCGGTCACCGTATTGCCAACGACATCCCCGGTGCTACCACCACGATAGATACCGCAATCCGTGTTGTTGGTAACCGTGTTGGCGGAGATGTTGCCCGTTCCAAAGGCGTAGATGCCGGGTCCGGAGTTGCCGTTGACGTGGTTGTTGTCAATGGTGAACGCGCTGCCGGAAAAGGAGATTCCTCCCTGGCTGTTGTTGTTGACGGTGTTGTTGCTGATGGTACTGACTGCACCACTGACCGAAATACCACGGTATCCATTGCTGGTGACGATATTGTCGTGCAGGGCAGGCGTGCCATAGAGCGCATCGATGCCGGTGTACGTATTGCCTTGCACCGTATTGGCTTTGATGGTGGTGGCGCCCGTGCTATCGACGTAGATGCCCTTGGCGGAAGTTGATCCAGGGATACCGTTGTTGAGCACCTGGTTGTTGAAGAGGTACGGTATGCCGTTGCTCCAGGCGTGGATGCCGTCCGTTCTGCTCAGGCGGATCGTATTGTGGTCAATGTACGGTGAAGAAGCCTCGATGCGAACTGCGCCATTGTCGTTGATGCTGGCCCCGCCCGCATACTCCACGGTGGCATACTGCAAGATCGAGCCGCTCACGTAGTTGCCATTGGCATCCACGGTGGCGTCTGTGCTCGAATCGGCAAAATGGATGTAGCCCCAGTCCCCCTTGCCCGGGCTCGCGGCGTTCGACGTGAACACGATTGGATTGCCGTCTACCCCTCGGGCCACCAACGTCCCCTGCACCGTCAATGCCTTCAGACTCGTCACCTCCACCCGCGTCCCAGGCGCGATCGTCAACGTCGCACTTGACATCACAATGACGCTGCCCGTCATGATGTAAGGATTGCAGGTCGCGGGACTCCAGGTCACGTTGGCGCCAATGAAACCGGACACCGAGCAGGGGTCCTCTGGTTCAAGTGGCATGGTGTCCGTGATCATCACAGGGCCTTCGATAACTTGTACTGGGCCATTGGGGTCTCCTGGCTCAGCCGGTTCGGCGCTAACTGTTACCGGGCCAGCCAAGGCCCCGGCAAGTGCGATAACGACTGCGAGAGCGAGTATGTTGAACCATGTGCCAAACAATCTCTTTCTGACTATGGGCCACGTGTTCGCTTGTCCAGCCATGCCGGACGATAAGACGGTCGCTAACGGTTGCATATTTCCCTCCCTTGTTCTGGGGTATCATTGTCCGCAGACAATCGAAAACCATGATGTCAATGCCTACCCTATCTCAGTTTCAATTCATCCACCCAGACGCTGAAATCAGGATAGTTCCCACTCGATTGGTTAGTGGTCAAGGCCTTGATGCAGACACCCTTGATCGAGTGCAGGTTCAAGACGCCATCGTAGCGCGTTTCCCGACTCGGTACGATGAAGTCGTTGGGGTGATCCCACGGATCGCCCTGACCGCTCCCCGAAAGACCGATACTCAGGGGAGTGCTCCAGGAACTCGTGCGATTGAACCACCGGCTCGACTGCCATTTTTCCCCATCGTTTCTCTCGACAGCGGCATCCCACTCGATGAGCATGATCGAGAATTCGCCCCCATACGGCGGAGCATTGACGCCATCTCCACGGACGCTGATGTCCAGGTGATGATAGGGGCTGAAATCGAGAGGCCCATTCAGGAAATTGGTGCATACTTGCGCGTAACGGTCATCGGCGGTTGGGACGTGCGCCTCGATTCTCATGGAGCGAGTACTGCCGGGCACGGGGGCATGGGTGCTGGCATCGCTGAAGATCACAACCTGACCGGAACTGGCAGATCTCCAGATGATACGCAGAATGTCATCATCCAGATATTCAAAGTGATCTATCACCGGGAGCGCAGGCAACGGCGGCGGGGCAACGACATTGGTTGATGCTTGAAGCTGATCAATCCAGGCCACCTGGCGCGGGTAGTGGGCACAGTCGGTATCCGTGGTGCGCGAACGGACGACGATCGCCTGCACCTGGTCGAGGTCGAGCACGCCATTGTGAACCGTCTCCCACTCGGGAATCACAAAGTCGGCCGGATGGTACCATGGCTCGCGATCGGCCGTGGACGCAGTCAAGGAAATTTTCGCCCAATCCCAGCGGTTGTATGTGCTGGGTGCATTGGACCCACTCGTGCGATCCAGCCAGCGCGTGGCCTGCCACTTCTCGCCATCTTTGTCAATCAAGATCACCGAGAATTCGCCGCCATAGGGGGAAGCATTGACTTGATCACCCCGAATCCGTAGATTGAGCGAACGGTAGCCACGCAGGTCATACGGCCCGCCCAGCAGGTAGTTGCTGGCCGTGGCCAGGCCGCCGCTGGCGCATGGAATGTTACTCTCGATCTTCAGGGAACGCGTCGAGTTGGCAACAGGCGCGCGTTGCGTGGGATCTATCGTCAAAGTCAGGGTACCCGTCAAGTCCGGGTTGCGTTTCCACACGAAGCGAGCGTTGTCGCTGTTGGCATATTCAACGGCGTCGAGAACAGGCAATGTCGGGGCAGGAATGACCGATACCGGGTCAGGGGATGCCGTTGCCTCGTCCACCCAAATCATGATGTCGGGGTATTGACTGGGATTGCGCGCGGTGAGGGTCTTGATCCAGATGCCGCGCAGGGCGTTTAGATTCAATTGACCATTCTGAACGGTCTCCCAGGTTGGTACGACGAAATCGGTCGGGTGGCGCCAGGGGTTACGATCGTTGCCGGCTGTCAACGAAATTCGGGCGCGGATCCAGCCATTGGGCTGCTCAGGCATGAAACGGCGGTCCAGGAATCGGCTCGACTGCCAGATTTCACGACTCTGTGAGCGCGAGTCAATCAGGGCAATCGAGAACTCGCTTCCGGCCGGTTCGCCTCTTAGCCCGTCGGCGCGCACCCAGATTTCCAGGCTGTGATACTGGCTCCAATCACGATGACCCTCGCAAAAGTAACCAACCAACTGGGCGTAGCGAGGATCGTCGTCCGGCACATGGCTCTGAATACGGGTAGACCATGAATTGCCCGTCACCGGGGCATAGACTGCGCTGTCGGCCGTCAACGCCATGCTGCCCGAACTTTGCACCAGCCAGGTGCGCTGCGCGCTGGCGCCATCCACATAGTTGAAGTGGTCAATCAGTGGTGCGGTGAGATTAGGGTAGGTCAGCGCGGGAGGCGGGTCAGAGGCTCCGAACCAATGGTGGAAAACCTGGCCGGCCGGCTTACCGTAGAAGGCGTAGTCGGTGTTGCCAACGCCGCCGGTGATGCCTGTGCATCCCGCGCGTGGCTCGAACTGCCAGGCAAAAATGCCGCCAGCCAGGGTTGTCGCCCCAAACGGAAGAGCGCCTCGTACTGATTGGCCTGCCCGGCGCTGTTGTGGGCGATGGAACATGCGGGGTAGTTTGGCCCGCCCGCATTACAGCCATTAGGGGCCTTCACCCCGCCACGATTCCACGCCGGCGAAGTCAATGCTGCGATAACCAATCTCCGCAAAAATGATCGGTTTGCCATGCCGGGCGTACCACTGTTCCAGGAATCCTTTGTACTGCGAACTCAACCAGGCGTGCACCGCATCATCCACGACCGGTGTCCGCACCTGTGACACGCCAAAGTATACCGTCAATGCGGCATAATCTAAGCTCTGCCAGAAGTGGACGGATAAATCGCTGTCCCTGATCTTGCCTTCGGTCGCAGCGTAGGTGAGTTTGCCATGATACACGGCCCGGACATCGGCAATGATGTCCTCCCATTCATCCTCGTAGGTCGCCGCGGTCATCGAGTCGAGCTCGGCTCCCAGGCAGTAGAGTTCCACATGATGGGCTTCTGCCAGGCGCGCATAGTGCAGGATGAAATCGTTCTCGAAGTGCTGAAACCATGCGGCCGGATCAGTTGGGTTGAAGTTGGCGCGCCAGCCGGTCAGGGGGTCAATGTGCGGTTTCAGCATGACCTTCAGCCCTTTGCTGTGCGCGTAGTCAATCAGCGCGGCCAGTTGACCATCACTTGGCGTAGCGTGCGGGTCGGCATACATCACGGTGTCTGTCAACGTATCCTGGAACCAGGTCGTGACGACGGCCATCGTGTCTACGCCCACACTGGCCAGGTAGTCTACCGTCTGATAGGCATTGCCGGCTGGATCATAGGCATTGACCCAATACCCAGCCACACTGGCGCCGCGATACTCCCAAGTAACGAGGGGGAGCGTCGCAGGTGTCCTGATAGAAGGCAGGTATTGACGCAAGGTGGGTGGGGTTGGCGTAGTCAACCTGACGTCGTCCATTTGCACAGTGACAATTCCGCCAGGAATCGGCGTACCGGCTTCGGACTTGATCTCGATGCCGATCTTCAACGCTGGATTGGCCCAGAAGCCGTTCGTCCACGTATTCTCACCAACCAGTCTGACCCATTGACCGGGTTCCAGGTCAATCGTAGGCCGGCTGGCATGCCAGGTCCAGTTGTGGGCAGACGTATCCTGCACGAAAAACTCAGCTTCCAGGTTGTCAGGCGCGCCAGGCGGCAGATAGAGCCAGGTTGAGAACCGGGTGTTCGGAGGAATCGCTGAAGATAACGGGCATCCGCGTTCCGTCGAATACTCCACCTGCCCCTTGTGATCATTGGCGGTTTGGAAATTGACCTGGAACTGGAACGAGTGGGTAGGGCTACACGTGGGACAGGTGCCGGTGACTGCGCGCTCGCTGCCAGAAATGCCAAACGACGTCCCGTTCAGGCTGCGGATACGCCAACACTGCGTACCGGTTTCGAAGTCGAAATCGTGCAGGCTGGTTCGTTCGGAAATGACAATGTCATCCACCTGAATGGGGATGACGCCAGGCGGGATTGCCGTACCAGGCGTGGGTTTGATCTCGATGCCGAACTTGAGCACAGGATTGAACCAGGCGTTACTCGTCCACGACCCTTCCCCGATTAACCTCACCCATTGACCGGGCTGCAAAGCCACCGTTGGCCGGCTGGCGTGCCAGGCCCAGTTATGCGCATCCGTGTCTTGCACCCAGAACTCCGCCTCCAGATTTCCAGGTCCGTCCTGTTCCAGGTAAATCCAGGTCGAGAATTCTGCTCTCGCGGGAATTGATCGTGTAATCGAACATCCGCGTTCAGACGAATACTCGATCTGCCCTTTGTGCTCGTTGGCAACCTGAAAGTTAACCTGGAATTGAAGCGATTTTGTGCCCGAACAACCAGGGCAGGTGCCGTTCACTACCTGTTCACTGCCTGGTATCCCAAATGGGATGCCGTTGAGGGTTCGGATCGCCCAGCACTGATTCGTTGACTCGAAGTCGAATTGATAGACGACAGCATCGGGAGCGCTGAAATCATCGCCCTGAACCGATGCACTCTCTGCCGACAACGTTGTTGCACACATGCCTCCCCATAAGATAAGGATGCACGATATACCAGCGAAAAGGACTTTTTTCATCGCCCATTTGCTCCTCTCAAAACACTTCGTATTATGCAGTTATTTCCAGATACGAATATCATCCACGCGAACCATGAATTGCTGATCGGAAATGGATCCTGTCGGCTTGATCTCGAGGCCAATCTTGAGTACAGGATTGGTCCAATTACCCGCTGCCCATGTCCCTTTGACCTGTGTCCATTTGCCGGGGGTCAAACGCGACCGGCGTCTGGCTGGAGTACCAGGCCCAATTGTGTTGCTTGGTGTCCTGGACGAAGAATTCTGCCTGCAAACCCCCAGGTGCATTGTCAGCCAGGTATACCCAGGCTGTGAACGTCGCCGTGGCGGGAATCAGACTTGGCACAGTGCAGCCGTGCTCTGTCGAGAGTTCAATGTGTGCCTTGTTCTGGGTTGCCGTTTTGAGATTAACCTGGAACTCGAGCGCATTGGATTGGGTGCAAGTGGGGCAGGTCATGATAGTCTGTCTTTCGCTGCCAGCAACTCCAAATGGCACGCCATCGAGCCAGCGGATTTGCCAGCATTGGGTGCCGCTTTCGAAGTCGAAACTGTAGATGGGCGTTGGCGTCGGTGTCGCCGTTGGCGTTGGTGTCGCCGTTGGCGTTGGCGTTGGTGTCGCCGTTGGCGTTGGTGTTGGCGTTGGTGTTGGGCATAGGAAAGGAATCCCAAATGCCTGGTCAGTGATAAAGGGCTCAGGGGAAACGAATATGAAGCATGCGACCAAACCGATCGTACCTAAAACGAATGATAAGGTCCTTCGTAATTTAGCCAACGAGTTAGTTGGCAGAGGTGATGCGGAAGGGTTGCTAGAATGGGCACTACCCTGATCTCGACCGTTGCGACCTTCGGAGGGTTGCCCCTTGCCGGAGGAATACAAAATCCAAGCTATGACAAGCAGCACGCCGGAGGTCATGCCGGCCAGTCGAGGCACGCATGGACGGTTAATCAACAGTGAGATAACGCTGATTGCTATGGGCAGAAACGCCCACGGATCAGTTCTTCGTTTCTGGTCATCATGTTGTGTAGACATAGTATACCTTCACCTTCACTTCTCAAGAGACCGCCCGCCCGCCCCGCTGTCACCAATCATCCTCTGCATGTACGCCGCACCCCAGTATACCTCCTACGCCCATTTGGACTGCACAAAGACTGCACTCTTTCTGCACGCATACAGCCAAACGCCGCGGGCGTGGTTTGACGGCGAGTGCAATCTGCCCTTATAATGAACGCACGATTCTCTATCTCCATTGCCGCATTGCTGAGGAGCGTCTGCCTATGCGTATGCCTTCTTCTCTTGAAACCGGCAGCGGCCAGGCGTGGCTGACGCTCGTCAAGCAGGCGCTGCACGCGTACCACGACGACCCTGGGCTGCTGGCACTGACGCGCCTGGCCGATTGGCGCCTGGTGCAGGTAGCCCAACAGCGCCCTCCCGGCGCCTCGCTGCCCGACGCGGTGCGCGCGGTGCTGACTGACGGCCTGCAGCGGCTGCAGGCCAGCGACGCGCTCGGCGCCGCGGGGCTGCGCCGCCACTACGTAGATCGCGAGCCGATGGCGCAGCTCGCCCTGGACCGTCATTTCTCCGAACGTTCGCTCTTCAAACATCAACAGGCCCGGCCTGGCCTGCTGAGCCAACTCCTCTGGCGAGGCCGAGGATATGCGCGCAGCGCGTGGCTCGCCTCAGCGCACGGCAGCAGCAGGCCCTCAACGAGTTGCCAACGCCTACGTTCTCGCG
>JADJYJ010000024.1 GCA_016719785.1 Candidatus Amarolinea dominans | reverse complement strand
ATCATCCTGGCCCAGCCGGAACTGAGCCTGCCGCACCAGCGCGTTGAAATCCTCGCCCAGCGCGTCGAGGCACAGGCGGTTGAGCGGCTCGATGATCTCGGAGCGCTCGCTGCGCCGATTTTCGTTGTCGCCGTGACGCCGCGTGCGCTCGATGTTTTCTTGCAGGCGCTGTTGATAGAGCAACGCGTCGGCGGTCAAGGCATGGTCGCGCCCCAGCCGTTCGAGCAGGGTGTGCAGGGCAATCAAATAAGGGACGAAGAGGTCGGCGGTCATGATGGCGCCCTCCGGGTTGGCAACACGATAGGGGAGTAGACTATTTTAGCACAAGCGTACACAGCCGCCAATCCGGCGCCGCAGGGCGAAAATCGTGTGCGTCCCGTTCATTCTGCCCAAATCGGCCGCCAAGGGCAGCAATGACGCGGTTTTTGTGGGCGCCGCTTGATCCTCGTATAATGTAATCCCCAGGCCATCCGTGATCTACTGGTCGGTCAGGCAGAACAGAAAAGAGGAATCAATCATGAAGGTCTTGTTCATCGGCGGCAGCGGGCTGATCAGTTCAGCCAGCTCAGAGTTGGCCGTGGCGCGGCATGGAGTTGTTCGTCATGAATCGCGGTCTGTCGGCCAGGTACCCCTTGCCCGCGGGCGCGGTCCACTGGCAGGCCGATGTGCGCCAGGCGCCAGACGCACTGCGGTTGCTGCAGGACATTTCTTCGATGCCGTGGTGGATTGGGTCGCATACGGGCCGCCGACATCGAGCAGGGACATCGGCCTGTTTCGGAATATGACCCGCCAGTTCGTCTTCATCAGCTCGGCCAGCGCCTATCAGAAGCCGCCCGGTCACTATCTGATCAGCGAAGACACGCCGCTGGCCAACCCCTTCTGGGACTACTCACGCAACAAGATCGCCTGCGAGGAGCGTCTGCTGGCGGCCTATCGTCAAGAAGGCTTCCCGGTCACCATCGTGCGCCCCTCGCTCACCTACGGCCCGACGCAGATTCCGCTCTGCATGGGCAGTTGGCAGCACCGTGGACGGCCCTCGATCGTATGCGCTGCGGGCAAAGATCATCGTTCCCGGCGACGGTACCTCGCTGTGGGTGATGACCTGGAACGGTGATTTTGCCAAAGGCTTCGTTGGCCTTCTTGGCCGTGAGCAGGCCATCGGGCACGCCTTCCACATCACCTCGGACGAAGTGTTGACCTGGGATCAACTCACGGTGCAGGCCGGCCATGCCCTGGGCGTGGAGCCTGACATCATCCACATCCCGTCGGACCTGATCGCGGCCTACTGGCCGCACGCACATGGCAGCCTGCTGGGAGACAAGGCGCGCAGCGTGGTGTTCGACAACAGCAAGATCAAGCGCTTCGTGCCTGACTTTGTGGCCACGGTGCCCTGGCAAGAGGGTGTGCGCCGCGCCCTGGCCTGGTTCGAGGCTGACGCCGCCCGCCAGACGATTGACGAGGAGGCGAACCAGGTCTGGGATACGATCATCCAGGCCTACCTGCGGGCCTTTCCCAGCTCATAAACCTGGTGTGGTGCCCCGGCACCTTGCTCTGCAACGGCCTCTCAACCGATTCTCAGCCCCCCGCTGCCTGCTTGGCGATGTACTGCACGCCTTCGATGTGCGCGAAATGTTCGTCCTGCGTCCAGGTCGTGGCGCCGTAGGCTCGAGCCGTGGCAAGAATCATACTGTCAGCCATCGGTATCCGCAGGAGCGTTGAAATCTTGGCTGCCGACAAGGCAAGATGGACGTCGAGATCCACCGCGCGACCCCGCATCATCACGGCGACGGCCTGCAACGCTTCACTTTCGCTGCGCTGTTGCAGAATGCGCTTGAACACTTCGTATACGCTGATCGTGGGCACGACTAAATCAGAAATGGCTTCGATTGCCGGCGCGAAGAAATCAGCGTTTGGCCCATCAGCGAAATACTCCAGCCAGCCGGACGAATCAACAACGTTCATGCGCGATCCGGCTCCCGTTCGATGGTTGTATCAATGCCTCTGAGAAATCCGCGCATTTCATGGATTGGTCGGAGAGGAATCAACTCGATCCGATCTTCGTACTGCAGGACTTGCACCTTCTGACCGGGCCGAATTCGTAGCGCCTCCCGCACTGCGCGTGGAATCACAACTTGAAACTTGGGAGAAACCAAGACCGTTTCCATACCGTCTCCTTATCGATCAGCTGTTCGTAATACGTATCGTGATTTTAGCACACCTTGATCAAAAACGCACGCTAAGGGTTCGTAAAAATATAACTTCCCGTGTTTCTCAGCGTTTTCTCGGCAAAATACAGGAACTAATTCTTTTACGAACCCTAAGGAGCGAGAATTTTTTAATTGTCTGGTTCAACGGCCCACGGGGTGGCTATGTTCGGACACTTATTTAATTCTCGTTCCTAAGCCCAAGTTCCTACGTGCTCTTATCCTTCCCTTCATGCGCATAAGCATGGGTGAGCAAACGAAAACCGTTCTGCAACAGAATGGGGCGGCTCATGGGGCCGGCGCCCGTGGTGACAAACGCATAACCCCGGCTAATGGCCTCCTGGACGCGTACGGCAAGCAGGGCTGAATACAAGCCGCGCTTGCGGTACTCAGTTCTTGTCGCGGCGCCAAAGAGGCCGGCAAACTGACTGTTTGGGTGAAAGTACACCCAGCCGATAGAGGCAGGTTGGCCCTCGACATAGGCCACAAATAAAGCGTGCCAGGTTTCTGGCACGCTTTACGTTGCATATCGGGGGGTGATGTAACTATAGATTGACGCCGGTTCAAGCCTGAGCCGGGCGCCGGCTGATTGCCAGACTAGCGCTTGGTGTACTGCTTCGCGCGGCGGGCCTTGGTCAGACCAGGCTTCTTGCGCTCCACCGCACGGGCGTCACGTGTCAGGAAGCCGAACTTGCGCAGGGTGGTCTTGAAAGCCTCGTCGGCCTCCACCAGGGCACGCGCAACGCCCATGATGACCGCGCCGGTTTGACCGGACGTGCCGCCGCCGGCCACGTGGACCGAGACGTTGTACTGATCCTGCGACTCAGTCACGTTCAGCGGACGCAGCAGTTTGATGCGATCGGTCTCGCGCGGGAAGTAATCCTCCAGGGAGCGCTCGTTGACCACGATGCTGCCCGTGCCCGGATACAGACGTACCCGTGCCGTGGAAGTCTTGCGGCGCCCAATGCCCTCGTAATAGCGAACTGTAGCCATTCGTTCTTCTCCTCAACTATGCGCTGCCCTTACTCTTGCGGCATGTCCAGCACCTTGGGCTGTTGGGCCTGGTGCGGGTGTTCGTTGCCAGCGTAGACCTTCATTTTCTTCAGCATTTGCCGCCCCAGCTTGGTGCTGGGCAGCATCCCGCGCACCGCCAACTCGATCACACGGTCCGGGTGATGCGATATCTGGTTGCGCAGGGAAATCTGCTTCAAGCCGCCATGATACATGGAGTGGCGATAGTAGAACTTCTGGTCGAGCTTGCGGCCCGTCACCTGAATCTTTTCGGCATTGAGGACAATCACGTAGTCACCCATGTCCATGTGGGGCGTATACGTGGGCTTGTGTTTGCCATGCAGAATGATGGCGATTTTGCTTGCCAGTCGCCCCAGGTTTTTCCCGGCAGCGTCAACCACGTACCAATCTCGTTGAATCTCTGATGCTTTTGGCGAATAAGTTTTCACTTCCACGTCTCCTCGAGTCCATCTAGCCCTATGCACGGCCTCACGCGCCATCGCAACCATGGCTAGCGTCGCAAATCGCCGGACATTCTCTCATCGTTCAATAACGAACATGCACCAGGCACAAACCGCAAGCCGGGGCCGGCGGCGGGGCCAGACGGCGTTCAGCCGCCAGCAGCAGATCCCGCACGTCGGCGGATGTCCGCTCACCCCGCCCCACGGCCAACAACGTCGCCACGATGGTGCGCACCATGGTGCGCAGAAAGGCGTTCGCCTCGATGTCGAAGCGATACCACACGCCTTCGTCATCCACCGTCAGCCGCCACTGGGCTTGCATCACCTCACGCCGCGTGTTGCCACGCCCGGCTTTTCCTTCCGGATCCACGCCGAAGGTGGCAAAATCATGCCAGCCAACCAGGTGCGCCGCCGCTTCATTCATGGCGGCCAGGTCAAGCGGCTGCTTGACCTGGTGGGCGAAGCGTGCTCGCAGCGGCGAGCGCACCGATCCCACCCAAACCGTGTAGCCGTAATGACGGCTGCGCGCACTGAAGCGCGGGTGAAAGCCGGGCGCCGCCACCGCCAGCTCACGCACCGCCACCGCAGCCGGCAGAACGGCATTGAGCGCCCGTTCCAGGTCAGCCACCGGATGCCGCCAGGCACTCCGAAAACCGATCACCTGGCCGCTGGCATGCACTCCGGCGTCCGTGCGACCGGCGCCGCTGATCCGGATCGTCTCACAACAAACTCGTGCGAGTGCTGTTTCTAAGGTGCCTTGCACGGTTGGCCTTCCCGTTTGGATTTGCCAACCGGCGTAGTCGGTTCCGTCATACTCCACCGTCGCTCTGTAGGCAGGCCGTTGGTCGTCAGACGGTTGTATCATGATCCCAGCAAGTACTTCTCCCCCGTGGTCACCGGCCCCTGATGGGCGTCCCGGTGGCGGCGGGTTATTCCTGCACCAGCTCGATGATCGCCATCTCGGCGCCATCGCCCTGCCGCATTCCCAGCTTGTACATGCGCGTGTAACCGCCAGGGCGTGATTCATAGCGCGGGGCGATCTCATCGAACAGCTTCTGCGCCACGTCAACGCCATTGACACGCGCAGCGACTAGCCGGCGCGCATGAACCTTGTTGCCGTCGGCGCGCAGCCCGTTTTTGGCAATCGTGATCAATTTTTCCGCATCTGATCGAATCGCCCGCGCTTTGGCCTCGGTCGTCTGAATACGGCCATGCTGAAATAGCTGGCTGATCAGGTTACGCAGAAGTGCCCGGCGTTGGGCCTCGTTTCGTCCTAGTGTATAACCGCTAACTTGGTGTCGCATTTCATCCTCACGCGTATCGTCGCCGGTTTAGCCAGGGGCGCCCCGTGGCAGCCCTGGCCAAGCATCCCTTACTCGGTTGCGAGCGCCGGCTCTTCAAGATTGGTATCATCATCCGTTTCGGCCACAGCGCCATCAGGCGTCCGCCGCTCGAAACGAATGGCAGACAAGAAGCCCTTCACTTCCAGGCGTTCCAGCAACTCATCGAGCGATTTGCGACCAAAGTTGCGAATCGCGAGCACTTCCTCTTCGCCCTGTTGTAGCCGCTCCAGCACCTCGCCGATCTTGGTAATCCCGGCGCGTTTCAAGCAGTTGTAAGCCCGCACCGACAAATCCAGATCCTCGATGGCCGTCTCGTAGATGCGATCAGGAATGCCCTCTTCATCCTTCTTGGGCAGGTCCGCGATCGTGGCATCCACGCCGACAATCAACGAGAAATGCTGCACCAGAATGCGCGCGCTCTCGCCGAGCGCGGCCTTCGGCGTGATGGTGCCATCTGTCCAGATTTCAATCATCAGTTTATCGTAGTCAGTTTGCTGGCCTACGCGTGTACGCTCGACGGTGTAGTTCGACTTGCGCACAGGGCCAAAGATCGCATCCACCGGAATCTCACCGAGCGGCAGCTTGGTGCGATCCTCAGACGGCGAATAGCCCTTTCCGCGCTGAACCACCATTTCAATATCTAATTCTGCTAGTTCGGAGTCAGACGCCAACAGGTACAACTCCGGGTTGATCACTTCGACGCCCACCGGGCACACCAAGTCGCCCGCGGTGATGATGCCCTCGCCAGTGACCTCAACGTGCAGGCGCTGCGGCTCATCCGTGTCGCACTTCAGGCGAATCTGCTTGATATTCAAAAGCAGCGCGGTCATGTCCTCGCGCACATGAGGGATGTCCTGGAACTCATGATGCACGTTACTGATACGAATCGAAGTGACAGCGGCCCCCGTCAACGAAGAGAGCAGAACACGGCGCAACGCATTGCCCAGGGTAATGCCATGTCCACTTTCCAGCGGGCTGATGACAAAGCGTCCGTAGTTCTGCGCACTCGCTTCACATTCGATTTTCGGCAGCATTACGCTTGACAAGTTACTACCTCCTTGCGTCATGCGATTGACGTGAAACGGAAAGCAAGTCGGGCCACCCCTGATCGCTGCAGGCAGCAGTCCTTACCCATCTCACGTGGCAATCGTCTACCGGCTGTAGAACTCAACGATCAACTGTTCGTTCAGTTGCACATCGATGTCCAAACGGCCTGGAAGCTCCACCACACGCCCGGACATGCCCGCCGTGTCGCGGCTGAGCCATGCCGGTGTGGAACGGTCATGCAGGTAATCGCTCAGACCCTTGAAATAGACGTTGCCGCGACTATTGTCGCGCACGGCCACCACATCGCCTGGCTTGACCAGGAAAGACGGGATATCGGTCTTTTGACTATTGACCGCAAAATGGCCGTGACGCACCAACTGGCGGGCCTGGGCGCGTGAATCGGCAAACCCCAGGCGGTAAACCACGTTGTCCAGCCGTGACTCCAGAATCGTCAGCAGGGTGGCGCCGGTCAGGCCTTTGGCCCGGCTGGCAGTTGAGAAGTAGCGGCGGAACTGCCGCTCCATGATACCATAAATCCGGCGCGTCTTTTGCTTTTCGCGCAGTTGACGGTTGTAGTCAGACACCTTGCGCTTGAAGGTGCCCTTGCGGCCATGCATACCTGGCACAAACGGCCGCCGTTCCACAGCGCACTTGGGCGTCAAACAACGCTCGCCCTTCAGAAACAATTTTTGACCTTCAGCTCGACACAATCTGCAAACTGGGTCCGTATATCTCGCCATCGTTTTTCCTCCAAATCAATCACGCGCCGCAGTCCAGGCGGTCACGTGGGCACGGGACAAGTTTACAGGCATACGGTAGCCCGTCCTCCTTGTCAACCGCACGATCTTGTTTTCCTAAACTCGGCGCTTCTTAGGTGGCCGACACCCGTTGTGCGGCAGGGGTGTGACATCGGTGATGGTTCGCACCCGCAAGCCCGCGCCCTGGATCGAACGGACAGCCGCCTCGCGTCCGGGGCCGGGGCCTTTGACAAACACGTCCACTTCACGCATCCCTATGTCCATGGCACTCTTGCCGGCCTGCGTCGCAGCCAGGCCCGCCGCAAAGGGGGTACTCTTGCGGGAGCCTTTGAAACCGGCCAGGCCCGCGCTGCTCCAGGTCACAGTATTACCCTGGGGATCGGTAATCGTGATGATCGTGTTATTGAACGTAGACTGAATGTGCACGGCGCCCACGGGCACCATCTTCTTTTCGCGTCGTGCGGCGCCGCGGCGCGGTTCACGTCGTGCAACTCGTGGTGGCATATTAACTCCTTCTTAGGACTTTGGCGCCAGCCCGTAGGCTGGCTCCCCACACCGTTGAAAACTCCACCTGTAACGCAATCCGGCGGATTGCGCCCAGAGGCTCCGCTCTGATGGCTGAACCACAGCGCAGAGCGTTCATCCTTACTTCTTGGCCTTTGAACGACGCTTGCCAGCCACAGTCTTACGGGCGCCGCGCTTGGTGCGGGCATTGGTCCGTGTACGCTGACCGCGCGCCGGCAGGCTGCGACGATGGCGCAGGCCCCGGTAGGAACCGATCTCCTGCAATCGCTTGATGTTCAGGCTGATCTCACGCCGCAAGTCGCCTTCCACGCGGTAGTTGCGGTCAATGACCTCGCGCAGACGGGCCACTTCGGCTTCCGACAGATCCTTGACCCGCGTATCCGGGTTCACGCTGGTGACACCCAGGATTTCTTGGCTGGTGGAAGAGCCAATGCCAAAGATGTAGGTCAATGCCACTTCCACCCGCTTATCGCGCGGCAGGTCAACGCCAGCAATACGAGCCATGCTTGCCTCCTAAACTCTTAACCCTGTCGCTGCTTATGCTTGGGGTCCTGACAAATCACACGCACCACACCGTGGCGCTTGATGATCTTGCACTTTGCACAAATTCGCTTTACAGAGGGTCGAACTTTCATGAGAACACCTCTCCTTACCCCTACTTTTCGCTTCTACCCTGATCCCCTTAGCGCGACCTGGTCAGGATTTCCACACCATGATCGGTCACAGCCAGGGTGTGCTCGAAATGCGCCGATAGCCGGCGATCCTCCGGCACAACCGTCCAGTCATCGTCAAGCACCTTCGTCTTCCAGGTGCCCGCGTTGACCATCGGTTCGATGGCAATGGTCATCCCCGGCCGCAAAATCCAGTGCCTCACCTTATCATCGGGATGAAGATAATGCAGAATCTGCGGCTCTTCGTGCATTTGCCGACCAATGCCATGACCGGTGTACTCGCGCACGACGCTGAACCCCTGTGCCTCCACGTAACTCTGAATGGCCGCTGCAACATCCCCGAACGTTCTCCCGGGCACAACCTGCTCAATCGCCAGGTAGAGCGATTGTTCCGTTACAGCCAGCAAACGCTTGGCCTCGTCGCCAATCTCGCCTACCGGATACGTCCACGCAGAATCACCGTGAAAGCCTTTGTAAATGACACCGACATCCACACTGATGATGTCGCCCGCCTTCAGCATGCGCCTGGCGCTGGGAATTCCATGCACCAACTCATCATTGATCGAGGCGCAGATAGAGGCCGGGAACCCGTTGTACCCCAGAAAAGAGGGCACCCCGTTGCGTTTGCGAATCAACGCATCAGCCAGGCGATTCAGTTCACCGGTGGTTACGCCCGGCTTCACCGCCTGCTTGATGGCCTGATGCACCTCAGCCACAATTTGACCGGCACTACGCATCAGGCTCAGTTCATACGGCCCTTTCAGCGTGATGCGCGCGAGCGCCGGTTTCTCTTGCGGCCGCGTCGCTGTTCGGCGCGACAGCAACTGCCTCAAGCCTGAATTCGACTCAACACGTCCCACAGATCACTCGTTACCCTGTCAATCTCTTGCGCGCCGTTGATCTCAGCCAGCAAGCCGTGGGCGAAGTAATAGCCGATCAGGGGCGAGGTCTGTTTGTAGTAGACAAACAGACGATTGCGCACCGTCTCTGGCTGATCATCGCCTCGCTGGTAAATGTCACACTGGCTCTTATCGCCTTGCGGACATTCCCCATCCGGGGGCGGCCGGTTGAACAGCAGATGAAACACCGACTGGCAACGCCGACAGACTCGGCGGCCGGTCAGGCGAGCCATCACCTCATCATCCGTCACACTGATCAGCGGTACCAGGGCCACTTTCTGCCCTTTCCCGCTCAACATCTGGTCGAGCGCTGCGGCTTGGGCCAACGTGCGCGGGAAACCATCCAGGATGGCGCCCCTGGCGCAGTCTGGCCGACTCAAACGCTCTTCTACCATCTGAATCGTTACATCATCGGGCACCAGTTCGCCCTTGTCCATGTAGCTCTTGGCCAATTGACCAAGCGGCGTCTGGTTGCGCAGGTTTTCGCGAAAGATGTCGCCGGTTGAAACCTGCCTCAGCCCCAGTCTCTCTTCAAGCCGCTGCGCCTGGGTGCCCTTACCCGCACCCGGCACGCCCAACATCACGATAAAGATCGGACTCGTTGACTCCATTGTCACACAACTCCTTGCCGTATCTGATTACTTGATGAACCCTTCATAGTGGCGCATCATCAACTGCGCTTCCAGTTGCTTCATCGTGTCGAGCACGACACCCACGACGATGAGCATACCGGTACTCGTAATCAGCATGGTGGTGGTCTCGGTCAAGTCACGTGTCAGCCAGGGCAAAACAGCCACCAGCCCCAGGAAGATGGCGCCCACCAGCGTGATCCGATTGAGAACGCCGTTGAGATAGGTCTCCGTAGGTTTACCCGGACGAATGCCCGGCACAAAACCACCTTGCTTTTGCAGTGATTCCGGCAGGTTTTGCTGCTGGAACACCACGCTGGTATAAAAGTACGTAAAGCCAAGTACCAGGAAGAAGTACATAATCCAGTACAGATTGCTCTGTGGGCTGAACATTGACGCAATCCAGGTGGCTACACTGCCAATCGTCGCGTTGGCTGAGTATACGAAGTAACTGGCAATCGTGCCAGGGAAGATCATGATACTCTGCGCGAAGATCAGCGGAATCATACCTGCAGAATTGACGCGTAGTGGAATGTGCGTACTCTGCCCACCCACCATCATCAACCGATTGCCACGCATGACACGCACCCGCTTGCCATACTGCACCGGAATGCGCCGCTGTCCTTCCTGCACCACAACGATGACGGCCACCGTCACGACGGTGACCAGGAGGAAAACCACGAACGACAGCACATTGTTGGCCAGCAAATTACCCACCGATTGGGGAATGCGTGCCACGATGCCGCCGAAGATGATGATCGAGACGCCGTTGCCAATGCCCTGCTCGGTGATCAACTCACCCAGCCAGATGGCGAACATGGTCCCAGCCGTCAAGGCAATAATCGTTGTTAAGGTCTCCAGGGGATACTGCGTGAACCCAAACGTGGACAATACTGGCGTGCCGGAGGTCTGCGAGCGGGTCAGGATGGTCGCCTGACCATAGGCCTGCAACGCAGCCAGCGGAATCGTCAACCAGTTCTGATATTGGTTGATCCGATTGCGGCCGGCCTCACCTTCCTTTTGTATGGCCTCCAGGCGCGGCACAATCGGAATCAACAACTGCATGATGATGGACGCGGTGATGTACGGATAGACGCCCATCGCCATGATCGAGAAATTCGACATCGCGCCGCCAGAGAACATGTCAAGCAGGCCCAACAATTGGTTCGTTTGGAAAAGCTGACGAAATCCTTCCGCGTTGACACCGGTCACCGGTACGTGAGCCGCCAAGCGGTACACCACCAGGATCAGGAAGGTGGTCAACAGCTTGCGACGTAAGTCTGGCAACTTAAAGGCATTACGCACGGCTTGCAGCATTTGCATGGAACTGACCTCCTCATAGCGCATCGCCGTCAAGCAGGTCGCCTAGCAACCTGTCTTCACGGCCAACGCCTTAGCGCCGATCGTGCTTGGTCTGCACCGACAGCGCTTCCACAGTACCACCAGCCGCTTCGATCTTCTGGCGGGCACTGGCCGAAATGCGATGGGCTTTCACGGTCAGCGGGCGATCAAGCTCACCGTTCCCCAGAATGGCCACACGTTTGTCAGCCGGCTTGATAATGCCAGCTTCGGCCAGCGTCTCCGGTGACACAATGCTGCCAGCCTCGAACACCGTCAGGCGATCCAGGTTGACCGGCTTGAACTCGATGCGCCACAGGTTATTGAAGCCGGGCAGGTGAGGCAAGCGACGTACCAGCGGCAACTGACCGCCTTCGAAGTACGGCGCTACGCTGCGACCGCTGCGCGCATTCTGACCCTTGGTGCCCTTACCGGCCGTCTTACCCCGACCAGCGCCGCTACCGCGGCCCACGCGCACACGCGGCTGCTTGGCGCCGACTACTGGCTTGAGATCATGTAATTGCATAACTTCTCCCTACTCAAGCACTGACTTCTTCGACGCGAACCAGGTGCGGAACCTTGCCGATCATGCCCCGAATGGCGGGCGTATCAGCATGGAAGACAGTCTGGCCCAGGCGGCGGAGTCCCAATGCCAGGACTGTGCGCTTCTGACTTTCTTCGTAGCCAATGGAGCTTTTCACGTAGGTCACGCGCAAGCGTCCGCTGCTATTATCCTTGTTTGGCATCTGCCTTTTGCCTCCAGAACGGCAGCAGGCTATCGGCAGGCTTACCGCGGCGTGCCGCTTCTGCCTCGACATCCTTGAGCGAGTTGAGCGCCGCATGGGTCGCTTTCACCACGTTCAGCATGTTACTGCTGCCCAGGGATTTGGTCAGGATATCCTTGATGCCAGCGGCTTCCACCACGGCACGTACCCCACCACCGGCCACAACGCCAGTTCCCGGCGACGCCGGCTTGAGCATCACCTCGGCTGCGCCGAAGCGCACGCGTACTTCGTGCGGAATCGTCCGTCCCGCCAGGAACACAGGGCGCATGTCTTTGTGCGCACGTTCCGTCCCCTTACGAATGGCGTCCGGCACTTCGCGTGCCTTGCCGATGCCGATGCCGATCTTGCCGTTATTGTCGCCCACCACCACCACAGCGCGGAAGGTGAACCGGCGACCGCCCTTGACTACCTTGGCCGTGCGGGCGATATGTACGACGCGCTCGTCTAATTGCTCGCGATCTTCTTCGCGAGGACGTCGCTGTTCGCGTTCTCTCTTCTTCTCAGGCATGTATCCTCCTGCTCGGCGCCGGCCGCCCGGCCGGTCGCCATTGTCCGCATCGCGTCGGCTGACGCGGCCATTCCAGCGTTAGAAATCCAAACCCTTGGCGCGCGAGCCTTCGGCCAACGCCTTGACACGGCCATGATAAATGTAGCCGCCCCGGTCGAACACCACCTGTTTGATGCCGGCAGCCAGTGCGCGCTCGGCAATGATCTCGCCAACCAGCGTCGCCTGTGCCACCTTGTTCAGTCCAGTCGCCCGGGTGCGCATCGCCGGGTCAACCGTCGAAGCAGAGACCAGGGTGCGCCCTTGCTCATCATCAATGATCTGGGCATAGATGTGATCCAGGCTGCGGAATACATTCAGCCGGGGCCGTTGCGCAGTCCCCACTACATGTCGGCGAATGCGTGCATGCCGCCGCGTGCGTGCTGTTGCACTGTCATTTCTTGCCATGAGTCGTTACTCCCTTACTTGCCGCCCTTGCCAACTTTGCCTGCCTTGCCTGCCTTGATGCGGACGACCTCATTCACATAGCGGATACCCTTGCCCTTATAAGGCTCCGGCGGCCGAATGCGACGAATGCGTGCGGCGGTCTCGCCAACCACTTCTTTGTCAGCGCCCTCCACCGTCACCCGTGAATTCTTATCAGGCGTCGGGACAACGGCGAACGACACACCGGCCGGCGGCAGAAACTCCACGGGATGAGAGTAACCCACAAAGAGCATCAGGTTTTTGCCTTGCAATTCGGCCCGATAGCCAACCCCAATAATGTCCAGGTCCTTCTTGAAACCGCTCGAAACACCGACCACCATGTTGTTCAGCAGCGCGCGCACCAAGCCGTGGGTTGAACGCTGAAAGCGGTTCTCGGCATAACGCTGCACCGTCAGAGTGCCATCGGTCAGGTCAATGGCCATAGTGGTTGAAAATTGCCTGCTCAGCGTACCACGCGGCCCTGTTACTGTCACTTCATTGCCCGGGGCAATGTCAACCGACACGCCATTAGGCAACTTAATGGGAAGTTTACCAACTCTTGACATAGTTCCCTCGCAAGTTTCTGCCGGCTACCAAACGTAGCACAACACTTCGCCGCCCAAATGGGCACGTCGTGCCTGGCGGTCAGTCATCATGCCGCGCGGGGTTGTCAAGATGGCAACACCCATCCCACTCAGCACCCACGGGATTTCGCGGTACGGTGTATAGACACGGCAGCCCGGCTTGCTCACCCGCTTCAGGCCCGAGAGTACCGGTTTGCGGTTCTTGTCATATTTCAGAATGATGCGCAGCATCGGCTGCGGGCGGTCGCGCGTCACATCATAGTGCTGAATGAAGCCCTCTTCCTTGAGAAGGCGGGCAACCGCAACTTTCATCTTCGAGCTGGGGATCAGCACTTGGCGATGCCGAGCCATCAGCGCATTGCGAATGCGTGTCAACATATCCGCAATCGGATCATTAACCATCGTCTTTCACTCCCGAGGGCACACTGGTAAGTGACTCAACACTCCTGGTGGCCCCACTCACTAATATGGCTTCCCTGAACCCACACAGAGGCGCCGGCGCGGCGCCTGGTATTGCTCCGACCAGCCCAACGGCGGCGGCGGTTTTTACCAGCTTGACTTCACCACGCCCGGCAACCGTCCCACCAAAGCCTCTTGGCGAAAACAGATACGGCACAGACCAAAACGGCGCATGTAGGCACGCGGGCGCCCGCACATCTTACACCGATTGCGCACGCGCACAGCATACTTACGATGTGCTTCCTTAATGACAATTGACTTTTTGGCCACAGTTTCTCCTCGTCCTCACCGGTCTTCCCGACCGCCGACCCCGTCCAACCCGCCTTCGCGCGGTCTGCCAGGGATACTACTGCGAGCGAAATGGCATACCGAACAACTGCAACAGTCGGCGCCCCTCATCGTCCGTCTTGGCCGTCGTCACGACGGTGATTTCCATCCCACGTACACGGTCAACCTTGTCGTAATCAATTTCCGGCCAGATCAGCTGCTCACGCAGTCCCAGGCTATAGTTGCCACGGCCATCGAAAGCGTCGGGTGACACACCGCGAAAGTCACGCTGACGCGCCAGCGCGATATTGCACAGTCTGTCCATGAATTCGTACATGCGAGTGCCACGCAGCGTCACCTTCACGCCAATCGCGTTGCCCTCACGCAGTTTGAACGTCGCAATCGAGCGCCGGGCCTTGGTGATCACCGGTTTCTGTCCAGTGATCGTCGCCAGGTCGCCCGCGGCCGCTTCCAGGGCCTTGGCATTTTGTAGTGCCTCGCCCATCCCGATATTCACGACGATCTTTTCGATCCGCGGCACTTCATTGACATTCTTGTAGCCAAAATCCTCGCGCATGGCCTTGATAATGTCATTGTGATAGCGCACCTTAAGTTTTGGTTGTGCGTTCATCGTTTACTCCGTCTCTTTCGCCATCATCAATCAATGGCTTCGTCGGTGCCCGCTTCGCGACGCACCTTACGGCCATCGGCGCCCACCATCGAGCCGACGCGTACCGGCTCATTCGACTTGGGCGAAACGAGCATCACATTGGAAACGTGAATTGGCGCCTCGCGCTCAATGCGGCCGACCTGGGTGCGTACATTGCCGGTGCGCCGTTGGTGTTTGATGATCAGGTTGACGCCTGCCACTACCACGCGGACATCATTTGGATCTCTGTGCCCCAACTTATCCCTGCCCAGCAGCACCGTATTGACCTTGCCACGCGCCCCGCGATGTTCGCCTCGAATGACTTCAACCGTGTCGCCTTTTCTAATCTTCATAACCCGGCTCTCCTCGTTACTCGCTCACTTCCACTGGCTTTGGCTGTTGACACCACGTCTTAAAGCGTTTCCGGAGCCAGGGACACGATCTTCATGAAGCCTCGCTCGCGCAGCTCACGGGCCACCGGGCCAAAGATGCGCGTCCCCTTGGGGTTCTTCGCTTCATCAATGATGACCGCCGCATTATCATCGAATTTGATATGTGAACCGTCAGAGCGGCCGTACCCGCGTGCGGTGCGCACGACCACGGCGCGTACCACATCGCCTTTCTTGACCGAGCCATTGGGCGCAGCCTGTTTGACCGAGGCGACAATAATGTCACCCACCGAAGCATAGCGGCGCGTGGAGCCACCCTTGACACGAATGCACAGGATTTCTTTGGCGCCTGTATTGTCTGCAACAACCAACCGGCTTTCCTGTTGAATCATTGTTGTCTCCTTCTGTGTGAATCACCGAACCGTCGCGTATCACAGCCCCGCCTGGTCATGCGACCAGGCCGCACGTGCGGCACGGTTGCGGAAAACGAATCAAACCACTTCCTGGTTCGAGCGATTCAGAATCTCGGTAACCACCCAACGCTTGTGGCGGCTCAGCGGTTGAGATTCCAGGATATGCACCATGTCACCTATCTGGCAGGTGTTATTCTCATCGTGCGCCATGAAGCGCCGGGTGATCTTGATGACCTTGCCGTACAGCGCGTGACGGCGCACACGTTCCACCGTCACGACCACGGTTTTGTCCATCTTGTTGCTGGCCACGCGGCCAACCAATATCTTACGCTGTTCACGCATAATTCTTTCCTCCGACGTCGGCTTTCAGGCCACGCTCCCTGCAGCATACCAGGCTTCCAATTCACGCTCACGCAGAATAGTCTTCAACCGGGCAATGTCACGCTTCACCACCGTCAGGCGGCTGGTGTTCTTCATCTGGCCGGTTGACATCTGAAAGCGCAGATTGAACAACTCCTGATAGGAGGCATCCAGCTTGACGCCAACTTCATCGGTTGTCAGCGTACGAATTTCTCTTGACACCATCTTGGGCTCCTCTTTACTACGCCGCGGCGCCCGTCGCTACGGCGCCCATCGCCTCGCCCGCCACTTCCGGCGCGGCTGACTCTGCGGCACGCGACACGATCTGCGTCCTGATAGACAGCTTGAAGGATGCCAACTGGAAAGCCTCTTTTGCCGCCTCTTCCGTCACACCGGCCAACTCGAACAGCATCAGTCCCGGACGCACAACCGCCACCCAGTGATCTACCGGACCCTTACCGCTACCCATGCGGGTCTCGGCAGGCTTCTTGGTCACCGGTTTGTCCGGGAAGACACGAATCCACAACTTACCACCGCGACGAATGAAGCGCACGATCGTGCGACGAGCCGCTTCGATCTGGCGGCTGGTCATCCAGCACGGTTCAAGGGCCTGCATGCCGTACTCACCAAAGGCAACCTGGTTGCCCCGGCCAGCCGTCCCGCGCATATGGCCACGGTGCATTTTTCGATACTTTACACGCTTCGGCATTAACATCGTTTATTTGCTCCTAAATTCCACGGCCTGCGGGCGCCGCCAC
Organism: Candidatus Amarolinea dominans; assembly: GCA_016719785.1. NCBI lineage: Bacteria > Bacillati > Chloroflexota > Caldilineae > Caldilineales > Candidatus Amarolineaceae > Candidatus Amarolinea > Candidatus Amarolinea dominans. Next base: position 41,694 of record JADJYJ010000024.1, on the reverse strand, counting down.
GCGCTGGCTTACTCCATCGTCTGCACAGGCTTGGTTTCACTCGGGCGCGCCATGCCAGGCAGAACTTCGCCCTTGTAAATCCAAACCTTGATTCCAATGCGGCCGAAAGTCGTCAACGCTTCGGAAAAGGAGTAGTCAATGTTCGCACGCAGGGTGTGCCGTGGAATCTGGCCGTCACGCACCGAGTCGCGACGGGCCATTTCTGATCCGGCCAGACGACCGCTGCATGTGATCATGATACCCTTGGCGCCCAGCCGCATGGCACGCGTCACCGCCTGCTTCATGGCACGCTTGTACGAAATGCGCTTCTCCAGTTGCTCGGCAACGCTCTGGCTCACCAGGTAGGCGTCCAACTCCGGCCGCTCGATTTCCTCGATGTCAATCTTGACCTTCTTTCCGGTCATAGTCTGCAGCTTGGTGCGCAGATCGTTGACATTGGCGCCCTTGCGTCCGATAATGATGCCTGGCTTGGCCGTATGCACGCGCAAGGACACCTGGTTCGGGAAGCGCTCGATTTCGAGCAACGAGATGCCGGCGCCCGTAATTAATTTCATCACCATCTGGCGGATGGCGCGATCCTCTTGTAGTTGCTGCACATAGCGCTGACCCGATGCAAACCAGCGGGTCTGATGATCACGAATGATCCCTAATCTAAAACCTATTGGATGAACCTTGCGACCCAATGCGTCCTCCGTATCCTGGGTTTTTCCGGCCCTCGGCTGCCACAGTCGGCGGCCCGCGCCCCAGCTATCATGAAATCCCTGCCGTCCAGCCGACAGTTCGTGTGCAATGTTTCCGCCGACTTACGCGTTCTCTGCTTCCGCCAACACCACGCAGATATGAGAACTGCGGCGCAGAAGCGGCTTGAAGCGGCCACGTGCGCCGAAACGTCGCCATTTGCGCGTCGAACCCACGTCGGCCCAAATGGCGCTCACGACCATGTTTTCCTGGTCCAAGCCCAGGTTCTCCTCGGCGTTGGCCATGGCAGACTTGATCGTGGCTGCCACCGGCTTGGCTGCCGCTTGCGGCATCACCGCCAAGAAGGCCAAGGCCTCAGTCGCCCGACGGCCACGCACCTGGTCAACTACCAGGCGTACTTTTTGCGCCGACAGACCCACATGTTTGGTGGTCGCTCTCACGGTTACGACGTCACTCATGCTTGCTTCCCTCCTGGCGCCTTCGTTGCCACCTTCGTCGGTTTTTCCCTGGCCGCATGACCACGGAAGAAGCGCGTCGGCGCAAACTCGCCCAGCTTGTGGCCCACCATATTCTCGGTGACGTAAATCGGCACATGGCGCCTGCCGTCATGCACGGCCATGGTATGGCCCACGAACTGCGGGAAGATCGTTGAGTCGCGTGACCAGGTCTTCAGCACGCGCTTCTCACCCCGGCGATTCATCATCTCGATCTTCTTCAGCAGCTTCGGGTCTACAAACGGTCCCTTTTTCAATGAACGTGACACAGGTAAATCCTCCTCACCCTCGCTTACTTCAGACGACCCGCGCTACGCCGGCGCACGATCATGCTGGCCGTGCGTTTGTTCCTGCGCGTCTTGTAGCCGAGGGCCGGCTTGCCCCATGGCGTCTTTGGCCCGGGCATACCAATCGGCGAACGGCCTTCACCACCACCGTGCGGGTGAGAACTGGGATCCATAGCGATACCACGCACCTGCGGCATATGACCACGCCAGCGCAGGCGCCCAGCCTTGCCCCAATTGATGTTGGCATGGTCGGTGTTGCCAACCTGGCCAAGCGTCGCCATGCACTGCACGCTGATCAGACGCACCTCGCCGGAGGGCAAACGCACCTGGGCATAGTCGCCGTCTCTGGCCAGCAACTGCGCCGATACGCCCGCAGAGCGCACCAATTGGCCGCCGCGGCCCGGCTGCAGCTCGATGTTGTGGATCACAGAACCGAGCGGAAGATTGGCGATCGGCAGGGCATTACCACTGCGCACCTCGGCATCTGGCCCGGACATCAGCTTGTCATTAACCTGCACCCCCAGGGGCGCCAGGATATAGCGCTTCTCGCCATCGGCATACACCAGTTTGGCAATACGCGCCGTCCGGTTAGGGTCATACTCGATGCTCTCGACACGAGCGGGCACGCCAACCTTGTCGCGCCGAAAGTCAATCAAGCGGTAGCGCTGCTTGTGCCCACCGCCCTGGTGGCGTACCGTTATCCGGCCCTGCTGGTTTCGCCCACCGCGCTTTCGCATACCGGTGAGCAGTGAGCGCTCAGGCTGCGTCTTCGGCGTAAGTTCCGTGAAGGTCGCAACGCTCATGCCGCGCCGGCCCGCTGAGGTGGGCCGATAGATCTTGATTCCCATCGCTTAAGCTCCTCTTACACGCCTTCGAACACCTGGATCGTCCCCCCAGGTGCCAGCGTGACATAGGCCTTTTTCCAGGCGATATGGCGCACTACTTGGCGACGGGCGGCACGCTTGTGCTTGGCCGGCATGTTGGTGATGCGCACATCCAAGACTTTCACGTTCGGAAAAACCGCTTCCACTGCATCTTTCACCTGGTGGCGATTGGCGCGGCGGTCCACTTCGAACGCATAATGGTTGGACAGTTCACGCATAGCCATCGTTTTTTCCGAAATCAACGGCCGCTTGAGAACTTCATAGATATGCATCGCTAATTTCCTCCGACTCAGTCCGCCAGGAAAGATTCGATCTGCTCAAGCGCCGCCAACGGCAACACCAGAGTTTCGTACCCCAGCAGGTCGCGCACATTGAGATAGCCGGCGCGCAGGGTCTTCACATTGGGAAGATTACGCGCGGACAACTCCATGGTCTCATTGCGTTCAGACAACAAAATGAGCGCGCTCCGTTTGATATCAACCTTGTTGAGGAACTGCACAATTGTTTTTGTCCTGGGCGCGTCCAGGGCAAACTCCTCGACCACCACGATCTGCTGTGCCGCGGCCTTGACTGTCAGCGCCGAGCGCATCGCCAGGCGCCGCATCTTGCGCGGCATGTCCTGCGTGTAGGTGCGCGGCTTAGGCCCAAAAGCAACGCCGCCATGCCGCCAGTGCGGCGCACGGGTGCTGCCCTGACGCGCACGGCCCGTGCCCTTCTGCCGCCACGGCTTCTTGCCGCCACCCTTGACCTCGGCACGCGTCTTGGTGTCATGGGTGCCCAGGTGAGCATTGGCAAGCTGGCGGATGAACGCCTGGTGCATCGCGGAACGATTCACCGGCGCTGCAAAGATATCGTCGCGCAGTTCAATCTGCCCGACCACTTCGCCACTGATGTTATGAACTGGTACTTGCATGATTCTTCCCTCCGGTGCCCATCAACCCGCTTTGCGCGCTGCCCGGATATACAGCAGGCCATTTTTGGCGCCTGGCACTGCCCCACGCACCAACAACAGGTTACGCTCGGCGTCCACCTTGACAACACGCAAGTTGCTGACCGTCACCCGTGCCGCGCCCATGTGCCCCGCCATGCGGGTGCCCTTCTCGACACGACCAGGCGACGTGCCGGCGCCGATGGAGCCGGGCGATCGCTGGCGATCCGACTGGCCGTGCGTCTTGGGGCCGCCATGGAAACCGTGGCGCCGCATTCCGCCCTGAAACCCACGACCCTTGGACACACCGGTCACGTCCACCACATCACCCGCCGCAAACACGTCGGCGGTGATCTTCTGACCAACCTGCCACTCGATCTTGTCGTTGCGATAGGCGCGAAACTCGCGCAGGGTGCGCAACGGCAGCAATTTTTTCGTGCTCAGATGACCGAGCTCGCCCTTCGTCAGACGCCTGGGTTTCACCTCGTCGAAGCCGAGCTGCACCGAAACATAACCATCTTTTTCCAGCGTGCGCATCTGGATCACGTAGCACGGCCCAGCTTCGATGACGGTCACCGGGACCACCTGGCCCTTTTCGGTGAAAACCTGCATCATACCGATCTTTCTTCCAATAATGCCCTTCATACGGTCCTGGAAGTAAGGACTGCCAACGGCCTGACTCCGCCGCATCATCCCCAGCTTCCCATCCTCCTTTGATTGGTCATCCCGGCTCCTGGCCCCGGTTATCCCGGGCTACGATGGCCTTCCATAAACAACTGGAGGGTACCTGTCAGCGGCCAGGTACCCTCCAGTTGCGCCACGCGGCGAATGGCTTTCCATTCGCTTTTGATGGCGTTCACATGGTGGGACCGTTCATGGCAGCTTGGGCTGACAGACTAGTCGTCCCCCGTACCGTCGCTCGTCAGGCAGTGGACGGTACAGACACAGCGACGAGATAGCTTGGTTCGTCGCGTCGTTTATGTTCTTTTTTGGTTTACAGCTTTATTTCGATATCAACACCTGCCGGAAGATTCAAGTGCATCAACTTGTCAATCGTCTTCTGGCCCGGATCAATCACATCAATCAAACGCTTGTGCGTGCGAATTTCAAACTGTTCGCGCGAATCTTTGTCAATGAACGGCGAACGATTGACGGTAAACTTCTCGATGCGCGTCGGCAGCGGTACAGGACCAACAACATTCGCGCCGGTCTGCTCTGCCACATCCACAATCTGTGCCGCCGAGCTATCTAGAACCCGATGGTCATACGCCTTGAGTTTGATGCGGATTCGTTGCTTCGCCATGCTTCCCCCTGGGTCAAGAATTGGACAAGAGAGAAGGCCCCTGGCGCTTCTCTCTTGTTTGCATCCTTGTTGCGGATGTTAGTTCATCATCTTGGTGATGACGCCGGCGCCAACGGTGCGGCCACCCTCACGGATGGCAAACCGCGACCCCACTTCCAACCCGACCGGTACGATCAGCTTGATCTTCAGGTTCACGTTGTCGCCCGGCATGACCATCTCCAGCCCTTCCGGCAAATCGCACGTCCCGGTTACGTCCATCGTCCGAATGTAGAACTGCGGCCGGTACCCGTTGAAGAACGGCGTGTGCCGTCCGCCCTCTTCCTTCCGCAACACGTACACCTCGCCCATGAACTCCATGTGCGGCTTGATCGAACCCGGCTTACCAATACCTGCCCGCGCCCACATCGGTGCGCGTGATCCCCCGCAGCAGACAACCCACGTTGTCGCCCGCCTCGCCGCGTTCCAAAATCTTCTTGAACATCTCTACGCCGGTCACGATCGTCTTGCGCGTATCTCGCAATCCCACAATCTCGATCTCTTCGCCCACCTTGACTGTGCCACGCTCGATACGTCCCGTCACCACCGTGCCCCGACCCTTGATCGCAAACACATCTTCCACCGGCATCAGGAACGGCTTCTCCGTCTCACGCACCGGCGTCGGTATGTACTCGTCCACCACTCGCATCAAGTCCCAAATGCACTTGTACTCCGGCGCATTCGGATCCTTCGAACTCGATTCCAACACCTGCAACGCACTGCCACGCACGATCGGAATGTCGTCCCCAGGAAAATGCTGGCTCGTCAGCAACTCCCGTAACTCCAACTCCACCAACTCCAGCAGTTCCTCGTCGTCCATCATGTCGCACTTGTTCAGGAACACCACCATCGCCGGTACTTCCACCTGCCGCGCCAGCAAGATGTGCTCCTGCGTCTGTGGCATCGGCCCATCAGGCGCCGCCACCACCAGGATCGCACCGTCCATCTGTGCCGCACCCGTGATCATGTTCTTGATGTAGTCCGCATGTCCCGGACAATCTACGTGCGCATAGTGCCGCTTCGCTGTCTGGTATTCAACGTGCGCAATCGCAATCGTGATGCCGCGCGCCTTCTCTTCCGGCGCATTGTCAATCGAATCAAATGCACGAAAATCCGCCCATCCCTTGAGCGCCAACACCTTCGTGATTGCCGCCGTCAAACTCGTCTTCCCATGGTCAATATGACCAATCGTCCCCACGTTGATGTGCGGCTTCGTTCGCTGAAATACTGCCTTTGCCATAGCTCCGAATGACTCCTTTCACTCACCAATCACTCACCAACAACGACATCAAGAGTCGCGCTGCGCACTCCAGGTCGCAAATTCACTGTTTTTCTCGTTTGATACCTGTTTGAATCTTGCCACGCAAACCTAACTATTATACGTAGAACAATGATCTTGGCAAATACCTCAGGCCAGGCGGTGAGAAAATGCACAGACCGCCCGCATGCCAAGCCACTGGCCTACGCGGCCAGGTGTACGTGCCTCACCGGTTGAGCAGCTTCTGCGTCTGCTCCGCAGATACCGGCTGGTAATGATCGAACTCCTGGGTGAACACGCCACGCCCCTGCGTTCGCGAACGCAGATCGGTGGCATAGCCAAACATGGCGGCCAACGGGATGAACGCGCGCACCGCCTGCGTGCCGGTGGAGTGCATCTCGATGCCATCAATCTGCCCACGCCGTGAACTCAGGTCGCCGATCACATCGCCCACGTAATCCTCAGGTGTCACCACTTCTACCTTCATGATCGGTTCCAGCAGAACCGGCCCGGCCTTCAGCGCCCCGTCCTTCAGGGCCATGGAAGCGGCAATCTTGAAGGCCAATTCCGACGAGTCAACTTCGTGATAGGAACCGTCCACCAGCCGTGCAACCATGTCAATCAGCGGGAACCCGCCGATGATGCCGTTCTCCATCGCTTCCTTGATACCAGACTGAATGGAGGAGATGTACTCGCGCGGCACCACGCCGCCCACCGTCTTGTCCTCGAACAAGAAGCCTTCGCCTGGCGCCAGCGGCTCCAGTTCCAGCCACACATCGCCATACTGACCGCGGCCACCGCTCTGGCGTATGAAACGGCCCTGAATCTTCACCTTCTTCGTAATCGTCTCGCGGTAGGCAACCTGCGGTCGTCCCACCTTGGCCTGCACGCGGAACTCGCGTAACATGCGGTCTACCAGAACTTCCAGGTGCAACTCGCCCATACCCGCAATCAGGGTCTGGCTGGTCTGCTCATCCACCTTCACCTTGAAGGTCGGGTCTTCTTCGGCCAGGCGTTGCAGCGCCATAGACATCTTGTCCTGGTCAGCCTTGGTCTTCGGCTCGATGGCGATCATGATCACCGGCTCAGGGAAGGAGATATTTTCAAGAATCACCTGGTCGCCAGGATCGCACAACGTGTCCCCGGTAAAGGTCTGTTTCAGGCCGATGATGGCGCCAATGTCGCCAGCCGAGATGTCGGTCAGGTCTTCGCGCTGATTGGCACGCATGCGCATCAGGCGGCCGATGCGTTCCTTGCGCCCCTTGGTTGAGTTGATCACGCCGCTGCCGGCGTTGAGCACACCGGAGTAGACACGCACATAGGCCAGGCGCCCGACATAGGGATCGGCCACAATCTTGAACACCAACGCCGACAGAGGCGTCGCGTCATTGGTGGGGCGAATCTTGTCAGCATTGGTATCGGGATCCACACCATGCACCGCCGGAATGTCGAGGGGAGAGGGCAAATAGTCCACCACCGCGTCCAACAAAGGCTGCACGCCCTTGTTGCGCAATGAACTGCCACATAAAACCGGCACCAGTTGGCTGGCCAATGTCGCCCGGCGTAACGCCGGACGCAGCTCCGCCGTGGTGATCTCTTCGCCTTCCAGGAACTTCAGCGTCAGATCTTCATCGGTCTCGGCAATGGCCTCGATCAGTTTGTCGCGCCATTCTTTGGCCTCGGCCTGCATGCTGGCCGGAATCTCACCGATCTGGGGTGAAGCACCCAGCTCGTCGGTGAAAACAACCGCCTGCATCTCCATCAGATCCACGGCGCCCTTGAACGTATCCTGCACACCGATCGGAATCTGTATCGGTATAGGCTTGGCTCCCAGGCGCGTGCGGATCATGTCAATCGTGCGCCAGAAGTCGGCGCCGATGCGGTCCATCTTATTGACCAAGCAGATGCGCGGCACGCCATAACGATTCGCCTGGCGCCAAACCGTCTCCGATTGTGGCTCCACGCCGGCCACGGCGTCGAACACCACCACGCCGCCATCGAGTACACGCAATGAGCGCTGCACTTCAGCCGTAAAGTCAATGTGGCCCGGCGTGTCAATCAGGTTGATCTGATAATCACGCCAGGAGGTGGTAATGGCCGCAGCGGTGATGGTGATCCCGCGCTCCTTTTCCTGCTCCATCCAGTCGGTGACGGTGGTGCCTTCGTCCACATTGCCCAGGCGATAGGTGCGTCCTGAGTAAAAAAGCACGCGCTCGGTTGTCGTTGTCTTGCCCGCATCAATGTGGGCAATAATGCCGATGTTGCGGATACGTTCTAGCGAAAATTCACGGGCCATGGCTGCTGATCCTTGAGACAAGGACGAAGGGCAAAGAATGGCTCTCTGCCCTTCGTCTCGAAATAAACACGCTTCCACGAACGACGGTCAATCCAATTGATCCGTCTCCAGGCGCTCCCCCCACAAGGGTGGCGGCGTTTTACGGACGAAAAATTACCAACGATAGTGTGCAAAGGCCCGATTGGCCTCTGCCATCTTATGCGTATCTTCCTTCTTCTTAATCGCATTGCCCTGGTTGGATGCTGCATCGAGCAGCTCGCTGGCCAACCTTTCGGCCATGGTGCGGCCCGGGCGATTGCGCGCCGCCTGCACCAGCCAGCGCATGGCCAACGCGCCGCGGCGCTCTGGCTCGATCTCCACCGGCACCTGGTAGGTTGCGCCACCCACACGCCGTGGCTTGACTTCAAGCGTCGGCGTCACGTTGCGCATCGCAGATTCAAAGGTGTCCATCGGCGCTTTCTTGGTCTTACCCTCGATGATGTCGAGCGCCGAATAGACAATGCGTTCGGCCACGCTCTTCTTGCCACGCTGCATGATGCGATTGATCAACCGCGTCAGTGTTTCATTACTGTAGCGGCTATCTGGAATAATCGGTCGAAGCTCGGCTCGATTTCGTCTTGACATACAAACCTCCGCAGGAGATTCCGGATACAGGGCGGCAACTGCCTCCAACAACAAGGCAACCATGCCGCTCCACAGCCGTCATTCTCGTTACTTCTTGCCCTTGGCCAGGGTGGCTGGTTTCTTGCCCTTGACAGCCTGACCGGCCTTCGGGCGCTTGGAGCCATACTTGGAACGACCGCGCTTACGGTTCTCGACGCCGGTGGTGTCTAGCGCCCCACGCACGATGTGGTAGCGCACGCCGGGCAGGTCCTTGACACGACCGCCCCGCACCAACACAACCGAGTGTTCCTGCAAGCGATGACCCTCACCTGGAATGTAGGCTGTGACTTCGATACCGTTCGTCAAGCGTACACGAGCGATTTTGCGCAGCGCCGAATTCGGTTTCTTCGGTGTAGTCGTACGGACCTGCGTACATACGCCCCGCTTGAAGGGGTTGCCAGTCTTGATACGCTGTGTCCGGCCGCTCAACGCGTTGTATGAAAAACGCAGCGCCGGCGCCTTTTCTTTGGCCTTCTGGGGCAGGCGGCCCTTACGGACCAACTGATTGATGGTAGGCAATTTCTTCCTCCGCGATGACTGGCCTCAGGCAACACAAAACCGCCCGCGCGCCAGGCCTGAGGCCTTTACCGGCGCCATTCCCATCGTCCGCACGCAGCGGAACGGGAGCGAGGCGGGAAAAAGGGCCGACGTTGTATCGTCAGCCCTATCATAGGGCGCATTATAACCACAGATTTGTGACTGGTCAAATTTGCCCGTTACGTTCGCATGGCCGATTTCAAGCTGCGTGTCAGAACATGGTATAATCGGCCCCACAATAACACATGGGGAGCTTGCCGTGACACGTCACCCCGGCATTCGCGCCGGTTTCTTGGGAGCAGCCGCGAGCATCGTTTTCTCGTTGCTCGCCTTGATTCCCTTCTTTGGCTGTCTGATCATGCCGGTCAGCCTTTTCTTGTACCTGGGCGTCGGCATGCTGGCGGCCCATCTGCAACTGCGCAGCCGCCCACAAGCCTTCATGCCGCGCAGCGCCATGCAGCGCAGCGCACAGGCTGGCTTTCTGGCCGGCCTGATCACAGGCCTGGCCGATGGCGTGATAGGTCTGGCTACGGTGCCGGTGGCACTGCCCTTGACCGGCGGCAGTGAGGCCATTCTGGCGCAACTGCCCCCCGCCATTTCCGACCTGGTGCTTTCGCTGGGCCTGGCGCCGGCCGATGTTTTCAGCACCAGCGGCATCTTCGTACTGGCAGCGCTGGTCGCGCTCCTCACCATCGTGGTGGCTACGATCCTCGGCACCCTGGGCAGCATCCTGTACGTGGCGGCCCCGGTGCGGCGCTCACGCACGGTCACGTGACTTGCCCCCGCCAGACCGGAAGTGCCGTACCGCGGCCCAGTCAGCTCGCCTCACACCTCTTCTTCGAAGCGCTCGCCGCAATGTGGGCAGGTCACGTCAGCGGCACTTACCTCACCACCACAATGATCACAGGTCAGGGAAAAGTGCGCGCCACAGGCAAAACAGCGTGTGGCATCTGCGTCCACCACATGCTGGCACTGCGGACACAGGCTGACGCCGCAGACGCCACATTCACTGCTGCCCGCCGGCAAGCGGGTGGCGCACTGTGGGCAGGCAAAGGTGGGCGCAGGCGCGGCCACCTGTCCGCAGCGCGGACAGGCGTTTTCTTCATGCACCAGAACCAGGGCACAGCGGGTACAAATACGATGCCTGCAGGCCTGGCAGAAGCCCCGGGCCAGGGGAAATTCGGCCCGGCAGGTGGGACAGCGCACCATGACGAGCACCCCGCCCACGCCAAAAACCTCACCACTCGGCCGCCCAGCCAGGTCGAACGCCTGGCCGCAAGCGTCGCACGCCGTCACCTCGCCAAACACGCGGGCGTTACAGCGCGGGCACACCCGCACAAATGAACGTCCGCAGTTGGGGCACTCGCTGGCCTGGGTCAGCAACGTAAAGGCACAATCCGGGCAGGCAAACTCCAACAGCAAGCCACAGGCCTCGCATAGGCCGTCGGCCTCGCCCACAGTGGCGCCGCAGCGCGGGCAAAACGGCTGCCCGCATGCCAGACAGCTTCCCTGTTCCAGGAACACATCCGCCCCGCAGTGCGGGCAGCGGCCTGTGGGCGGCTCGAACATCGCGCTGATCCCCGGCCCGGATTCTACTGCCGTGCGACTGCCGAAAATTCCCGGAACATCCGAGAGCGCAGGGGCCAGGTTCGTGGAGTTTGCAGAGTTCGAGAATGAAGGATCGGCGTCTTCCATCAGCGAAGCGCCGCAGGTGGGACACAGGCGAGTTCCCGCCGCAATCTGGGCGCCACAGGCAGAGCAAGCGAGATCGAACTCCAGCCCGCAACGGGGGCATTGCAGCGCATCCTCTGGCAGCAGGGCGCCGCAGTCCGGACACAGATCAGCATCACAGGCCGGACAAGTGTCACTGCCTTCGAATACCGGTACGCCGCACGATGGGCACGGGAAGGTGAATTCCGTAGCACACTGCGGGCAGGCCAGGGCATCCGGCTCTACCTCGGCGCCGCAGTTGGGGCAGGTCAGCATGAATTCCACGCCACACACCGGACACGCGTCATCCTCCGCACTGACCGCCGCGCCGCACGCCGGGCACAACGCCTGCGTACATTCAGGGCATTCTCCGCTCCCGTCCTCGATCTCTGCTTGACACATTGGACACTGCATAGCTTTCCTCCTGCACAAGGCATATGGGCACTCAGTATGCACTACCCTGCGGCAACCTGCAAATCTGAACACGCGCCAGAACAGACACCCGGTTTCTGAGGGAAACCGGGTGTCTCGAAAAACAAAGTTAGCGGTGGGCGGTGTTGGGCGCCTTGTCCAGGGTTTCGAGCGCCCTTTGCAGTTGAACGTCCTGGGCCGCCTGGAATTCCTCAGGCGTCATCGTCCGCAAGCGTGAGGGGGTGATGAGCATGACATCCATCGGCAACACCACGGTGATGTCCGGCTCGATGCCCTGGTGCCAAATGACGCGGCCGTTGGGCGTTAGCCATTGGCGTGTGGCCAGCAGCAGCGCAGAGCCATCATCCAACTCGAACTGATTGAGCACCGTGCCCGTGCCGAAGGTGGTCTGACCGATCAACTGGCCGCGACCCTGGTCTTGCAGGGCGCCGCTGACAATTTCGGCCGCGCTGGCCGTGCCCTGGTTGATCAGCACCACGAGCGGCATATCGAGGGCCACGCCGCCGGGCTTGACCGCCAACGGTTTGCGGTTGCCTTGTGCGTCCTGTTCCTGCATCACCAGGCCATCGCCCAAGAATTGACTGGCGACCGCGATGGCTTCATCCAACAAACCACCGGGGCTGTTGCGCAGGTCAAGAATGATTTTTTGTGCGCCATCCACTTTGCCCTGTTGCAGCGCCGTCTTCAGATCATCGCTGACCCGCTCGCTAAACGAGCCGATGCGCACAAGCAACACCTGCGTCCCCGGAATCATGTGGGCCGAGACGTTGATCAACGGAATCTTGGCGCGGACGATCGGGATGTCCGTCACCTGGTTGTCGCCCTCATGCAAAACGGAGAGAACCACCGTCGTGCCCTTCGGCCCCCGCACGCGCTGGATGATGTTGCTCAGCGCCATCCCGGTGGTGTCTTCACCATCCACCGCGACGATGACATCGCCAGCACGTATACCGGCCCGCTCGGCCGGTGAATTCTCCATCGGTGACACCACCACGGGCATGCCATCCTTGGTGGTCAATTCGGCGCCGATGCCCTCGAAATCACCGGACAGGGCCTGACTTTCGGCTTGCATCATCTCCGGGCTGAGGAAGCGGCTGTGCCCGGTATCACCGAGGGCTTCCACCATGCCGGAGATGGCCCCATAGGCCAGGCGTTGCTCCTCGATCGCGGTGCGGTCCACGTAATGGTTCTGAATGATCTCGCGTGCCTGCCACAGGATTTGGTATTGAGGCGGCCCTTCGTTGATCTGGTCGGCGGTGGAGCCGGGCAGCGTGCCGTTGCGCTCCAGCATGGCGCCGACAAGAAAGCTGGTGGGGGCAATCACGGCAAACAGAATGAAGAAGGCTGCCACGGCCAGCAAACAGCCAGGCAGACTGGGACGTTGATTGGTCATTGTTTTTTTTGGAACTCCCTCTGTCGCGCGGGTCAAGAACCCAACGGTTGGCAACGCGTGAAAGGCCTCTTTTTGCCCATCTTTCTTTCTCGTGCGATAATGTCAGGCCAAAATGTTAGCACGAGCGCGGCGCCCAGACCGTGAGCAGGCGCCCGGAGTCACATAGGGACAAAGAGAGACATGGCAACAACATCTGATTTGAAAACAGGCAACATCATTCGCTATAACGACGATCTGTGCGAAGTGATCGAATACCAGCACATCAACCCCGGCAACTGGCGCGCCTTTGTGCGTCTGCGCCTGAAGAGCTTGAAAACCGGTCGCGTGGTCGAAGACCGGGTACGCGCCGGCTCCGAGATTGACCTGGTGCGTGTGGACCGCCGCGCGATGCAGTTAAGCTACCGCGACGGCGATGACTTCGTGTTCATGGACCCAGAGACATTCGAACAGATTATGGTGACGAAGGCCATGATGGGTGATAAGGCACGCTTTCTACGCGAGAACGATTCAGCTTTCGTGGTGATGGAAGGCGAAAATTTGCTCAGTGTGGACTTGCCAACCTTCGTCGTCTTGAAGGTGGCGGAGACCATGAATGCGATTCGTGGCGACACAGCGACCAACGTGACTAAGGCAGCAACGTTAGAAACCGGGGGCATCATCACCGTGCCTTCTTTCGTCAACCAGGGCGATTCACTCAAGATTGATACCCGCACGGGCGATTACATTGAGCGCGTGAAGTAAGACTGCAAGGGGCCACGGGCGAACGTGCCAGGCCCAGTGCCCCCCTGCCCCCAACCCTGGGGGAGCCGAATGCTTTTTCCCCCAGGATTGGGGGCAGGGGGCCGCCTGAGCAGTTACTTCTGCGCAGAAGCCCGCCGCTTGGACAAAAAACACCCGGAGCTTGATGGCTCCGGGTGTTCGATTTACAAAGGGTGCCGGTTAACCGACGTTCCTGCTATTGCTTAGCGATCGCGATCGCCACCGCGCCTGCCGCCGCCGCCGCCACTGCTGCCGCCGCCGAACCCACGGCGCTCGCCGCCGCCGCTACCACCACCGCCGCCGAAGCTGCGGCGTCCACCGCCAAAACCACCGCGGTCGCCGCCGCGATCACCGCCGCCAAAACCACCTTCACGCGGTTCACGTGGGCGAGCAGCATCAACCCGAATCTGGCGATTCTGGAACGAAGCCCCATTCATTTGCAGGGCCTTCTCTGCGCCTGGCGCGTCCTTCATTTCCACAAAACCGAAGCCCTTGCTCTGGCCAGTCTCGCGGTCACGAACGACTTCCGCCGTCTTAACTTCCCCAGCGCTGCTAAACAGTTGCGCAAGGTCGTTGTCCGTCATGGTATAGGGAAGGTTCCCAATATACAACCTGGTACTCATCAAATCACTCACCTTTGCCCTCAGGCACGAAAACTAGATTCTAACTACACTAGCGGCATTGACGCCTTTAGCGCCTTGACGGAGCTCGAACTCAACACGCTCACCCGCCTGAAGCGTGCGGAAGCCATCCGACTGGATGGCGGAGTAGTGCACAAAAACGTCTTCACCGTTATCTTGGAGGATGAATCCGTACCCCTTGGCACCGTTAAACCACTTGACCGTTCCGACCATGCGCTTTTCCACTGACGCTGCGCAACCTCCCAAACCGATATCTGTAGGTGATGGACCTGATGACGGGAAAACAAAAACGCCACCCGGCCTTGCAAGCCTGACAGCGTTCACCACGTCCGAACAGATGCTTACTGCAACCTACAGAACGACATTCTAGCACAGATGCGAGAACTCGTCAAAATACGCCTAATGCAAAATCATATGGTATACTGTGTAGAAGTTCGACTGCCAACGCAATCGGTTCACAAAGGAGTGACATTTATGGACTTCGCATTGACCCCGGAACATCTACAGGCACAACAGATGGTGCGCGACTTCGTTCACAGGGAGATCGCGCCCATTATCAAGGATGCCGACCGCAGCCAGCAGATGCACCCCAGCATCTTGTCCCGCATGGCCGATCTGGGCATCCTCGGCATCTGCATCCCACAAAAGTACGGCGGCCAGGGCTTTGACTACATTACGCTGGGCTTGGTGTGCGAAGAACTGGAAGCGATGGACACCAGCCTGCGCGTGGTGATGTCAGTACACGTGGGCCTCAACAGCCTGGCCATTTTGCAGTGGGGCACCGAGGAGCAGAAGCAGAAATTCCTGGCGCCACAGGCCAAAGGCGAGAAGTATGCCATGTTTGGCCTGACAGAACCAGGCGTCGGCAGCGATGTGGCCGCCATGACCTCGACCGCGCGACGCGACGGTGATGAATACATCGTCAACGGCGAAAAGATGTGGATTTCCCTGGCCACGAAGGCGCACCACATCCTGTGGGTGGCGCGCACCAACCCAGAACGGCCGGACCCGCACGATCAGCTCAGCGCGTTCATCATCGAGACCGATCGTTCAGGCGTGACTCGGGGCGACATCCACGGTAAGCTGGGCGTGCGCGCCGGCTCGACCGGCTGGGTCAACTGCCAGGATGTGCGCGTGCCGGTCGCCAATCGCCTGGGTGAAGAAGGTGAAGGCTTCAAGATCGCCATGTCCTGCCTGGACAACGGCCGCTACACAGTAGGCTCCGGCGCGGTGGGGCTGATTCGGGCCTGCCTGGAAGCCAGCACCAGCTACGCCACTTCGCGCCGGGCGTTTGGCAAAGAGATCGGCAAACATCAACTGGTGCAAGAGAAAATCGCCAAGATGGTGCGCGATTACGAATATGGCCGCCTGATGACGCTCAAAGTCGGCTGGATGAAGAACATGGGACTGCGCAACACCCAGGAGACGTCGCTGCTCAAGTGGTTTGCTACCGATGCCTCTTTTCAAGCGGCGCACGAAGCCATCCAGATTCACGGCGCCTATGGCTACAGCGATGAGTACGACGTGGAGCGCTATCTGCGCAACTCGCGCGGGGCCATCATCTACGAAGGCACAAGCGAAATCCACATGCTGATGCAGGCCGGTTACGCGCTGGGCTATCGCAGCAACGCCCCTTTGCGCTGTGAACTGCCCCCGTACGATCCCGCAGTGTGGGAAAGCTAAGCAAGACCCGCCAAGACACACGTCCCCGGCAACACCGGGGACGTGATTTTGGTCAACTATACTGCAAGCGGGAATAGACTTCACTTTTCCGCCTACGGAAACAGGCGCAATTCGTGCCCGCTTGCAGTATACGGCTCCAGTTTCAGATGAAATCCACCCTTGACCCAAGCCACCACGGCGCGCAGGTGTTTTTGATCCTGCGCGCTGAGATCCCCATACGTCGCACTCAGTTTGGATAACAAGGCCGTCAAGCCGCCCGCACCCGCGGCCGCGCCGGCGCCGGGCATCAACACGCTCAGCAGGGACGCCAGGCCACCGCTCGTAACCGTTTTGCTCACAATAGACACGGCCAACTTCTTGCCGGCCTCCAAATCAGCCTCGGTGTAGGTTTCAGCCGCATGCTGTGCCAGGTCCTGATCCAGCGTCGAGCCGGTACGCGGCGTTGCCTTGCGGCCTGTGGCGGGACGAGTCGTCGCTGGCTTGGCGGTTGCGCCGCTGCCACGGCGCACGCCGCTCGTGCGCGGTCGCGCCGTGGTCTTGGGCCTCGCCGCGCCGGTTTGATCCTCCGCCGCCTTACGCCGCGTCGTCGTCTTCGACCCCGCCGCGCCGGTTTGATCCTCCGCCGCCTTACGCCGCGTCGTCGTCTTCGACCCCGCCGCGCCGGTTTGATCCTCCGCCGCCTTACGCCGCGTCGTCGTCTTCGACCCCGCCGCGCCGGTTTGATCCTCCGCCGCCTTACGCCGCGTCGTCGTCTTCGGCCCCGCCGCGCCAGTTTGATCCTCCGCCGCCTTACGCCGCGTTGTCGTCTTCGGCTTGGTTGCACCGGTCTGATCTTCCGCCGCCTTACGCCGCGTCGTCGTCTTCGACCCCGCCGCGCCGGTTTGATCCTCCGCCGCCTTACGCCGCGTCGTCGTCTTCGACCCCGCCGCGCCGGTGGGTTTGGCTACTCGCTTGCTACGTGCTTCCGCTCCGCCTGACGCCGTCGCAGATACTTTTCGTCGCGAGGATGCCCTGCGAACAGGCGCCGCCTGCTCCTCGCCCCCATCCATCCCTCCGATATTCGCCGCATGTCCTGTGCCGAGCCTCTCAGTCTCACCCATCACACCCTCCGATCTAAGAACAGAGATCAGGGATCAGAGATCAGAGATCGGGTTTCGTGGAAAAAGGGAGTTCTTCCGTTCTCCGGTCTCCGGTCTCCGGTCTCCGGTCTCTTCAACCAAACAACCCCGACAGCCGCTGCGTCTCGATGGCCCGCGTCATCATTTCTCCGTTGGCGCGCACCAGGTGGATCAGGCGAGCAAAGCGCGGGTCCTGCGTATGCCCCTGTCGGTAACGAGCATAGATTTGCTGCACAATCACGGCCACCTTGTACAGGCCGAACACCAGGTAGAACAGGGCATGGCCGATCTCGCGCCCACTGGCGGCGGCGTAGACATCCACAAACTGCTGCCGCGTCAGGTTGCCAGGCAGCGCGGTAATGCCGAAATTGCGCAGTATCTCAGGATCGCCGGCCTCCGCCCAGTAGCCGAGCGTGGTGCCCACATCCATCCAGGGGTCACCCACCGTGGCCATCTCCCAATCGAGCACCGCGCGGATGTGCGTCAGGTCGTCTGGATCGAGCACCACGTTGTCGAACTTGTAGTCATTGTGGATGAGCGCGGCGCCGGTTGCGCCCTGGTCTGGCGGCAGATGAGCGCGCAGCCAGGCGCCAGCCTGCGTCATGGCAGGCACATCATCGGTCAGCGCATTTTCATAGCGCCTGATCCAGCCGCTGACCTGGCGTTGGACGTAGCCCTCGGGCCGGCCCAAGTCGGCCAGGCCGGTGGCGTGCAGGTCAAGGCGATGCAAGGCCACCAGGTTATCAATCAGCGCGTGGCACAGCGCGGTCATCTGGCCGGGCGTCAGGCTAAGGCCCGGCGGCAGGCGGTTGCGCAGGATGACTCCGCTGACCCGTTCCATTATATAGAAGGGCGCGCCAATGATACTCAGATCGTCGCTGTAGAGCAGCGGTGCGGGCGCCTTGGGGTAAACGGGCCGCAGCGTGCGCAGGATGCGATACTCACGCGCCATGTCATGACCGGACTTGACGGCCGCGCCAAACGGCGGCCGGCGCAGGACGAGTTGGCGCTCGCCCAGCCGCAGCAAGTAGGTCAGGTTGGAGAAGCCGCTGGGAAATTGTTCAACCTGCAGGACGCTGCCTGCGCCCTGCAGGTTTTGCGTCAGAAAGGCCGCCAGGCGTTCGGCATCAAGCTGTTCACCGGGCCGCACTGCGCGGGCCTCGTCAATCATGGCTCACTCCTTGGGCGCAGCCTGGCTCTCAGGCCAGGATCGAGATGTCAACGCCATAGGCCTTCATCACCTGGCGGGCGACGACGGTCTTATGAACTTCATCCGCGCCGTCGTAGATGCGCGCCGCGCGCTCGTGGCGATACCAGAATGCCAGCATCGTATCATCGGTCACGCCCAGACCGCCATGCACCTGGATGGCGCTATCGAGCACGCGGTTGAGGACATTCGCCACATAGAACTTGATCAGCGAAATATCTACGCGCGCGCCATGCGCGCCCAGGGCCTCGATCCTGGCCGCGGTGTCCATGACGAGCAGCCGCGCCGCGTTGATTTCGGCCCGACGCTCGGCAATGGCGTGCTGCACGGACTGCTGTTGCACGAGCAGCTTGCCCGGCGCCAGTTCGCGGGTGGCCGCGTACGTACACATCAGGTCGAAGGCGCGCTCGCAGATGCCAATCCAGCGCATGCAGTGATGGACGCGGCCCGGCCCCAGGCGCTCCTGCGCCAGGGCAAACCCGCTGCCCTCCGCGCCGATGAGGTTGCTGGCCGACACGCGGCAGTTCACAAAGCGCAACTCGCTGTGGCTGGCCCAACCAGCGCCTTCTTCACCCATGATCTTGATCTTGCGCACATGCTCCACCCCCGGCGCGCCGCGCGGCACGATGATCTGGCTGGCGCGCTGGTGCGGCTTGGGCGCCTGAGGGTTGGTCACGGCCATGACAATCACGAAGTCGGCGCCCTCGAAGCCAGTCACAAACCATTTGTGGCCGTTGAGCACATAATCGGCGCCGTCGCGCGCGGCGGTCGTGCTGAGCCAAACCGGGTTGGAGCCGGCGTGCTCAGGCTCGGTCATGGCGTAGGCGCTGCGGATTTCGCCGCGGGCCAGGGGCGCCAGGTAGGTGGCCTGTTGCGCGGGCGTGCCGTGGTGCAGCAAGAGTTCCTGGTTGCCGATGTCGGGCGCGTTGCAGTTCAGCACATAGTGGCCGAAGGGGCTGCGCCCCAACTCCTCGCTGACCTGGGCAAAGGCGGTCAGAGAAAGGCCAGCGCCGTCCAGGGCGGGAGGCAGGTGCGGCGCCCAGATACCAAGCTGGCGCGCCAGGCGGCGCAGCTCATCCAGGCGGGGCAGAATGGCGTCAACGCCCGCTTGCAGCATGGGCGCTTCCAGGGGCAACAGGTGTTCGTCACGAAAGGCCCGAATCTGGGCCAGAAAAGCAGGTAGGTCGGTCATAACCACGCGTGATAACGTCTCCTTTGCAGGCGCATGAATGGGAGGGCACAACTTCACCAACGATTTTAGCCGCGCCAACGCAGGAAGGCAAGAACATCACCCAACCATCAATTCGCGGCAATTCGTGGCACAAACCAATCGCCTTAACCGCACCAACACAGGGGCGAGTCTTACCGGGTCACACTCAGACCAACAATGCGCTTGACGGCATCTGAGATGTACCTGGCTTCATGCACAAACCGCTCCTTGTATTCCGGGTGCAGGTGGAACCACTCACGGGGCAGCATCGCCCCCTTCTCCGCATTGCACTTGAGACAAGCATGCACCCGATTGGAATCATTGTCTAACACCCGCCGACGAACACCAAATTCACGCCAGCGCGAGATAGGCACGACATGTTCGACCGTGAGATCCTTGTCGCTGCCGCAATAGACACAGGCAGTTTTCGTTTTGCTTGATCTATTCATGGGTACACCTCGTCAGGGCTGCCGATATCGAGCAGGATGATCTCGTTCAGTATACACCCGCAGGCCCGGCGACTGCAAGTCGCTGCAACGGCTGCGAAGCCCACTTGCGTGGGCTGGGGCATGGATAACTGACGGGTAAACCCAGGCATCGCAACGGTGATTGCGCACGGCGCCCGTTTGCGCCGAAACCATCAAATCTGGGACATAGCCCACCGCGGTGGTATACTTCCGCACAACGGTGCATACGATCCGCCCGGCGCCGGGCGCGGAGGCGCCGCTTGGATGACACGAAAAAGATGGAGAAGAAGATGGAGAAGAAGATGGAGAAGAAGACCATGAGCAAACGAACCTCTCTGTTTAGCCTGCTGTTGATCCTGGGCCTGCTGCTCACTGCGTGCAGCCCCGCAACGCCAGCGGCGCAGCCTACCGCCACCGCACAGCCGGCCGCCCCAACAGCCGCCGCCGTCCCCACCCTGCCGCCGCCGCCGGCGCCCGCAGTCACCGATACCCCGGCCGCGGCATCCCCCACCGTTGCGCCGCCCGCCACCAACGTGGACGTGACCGCCTACAACAACTTGCCCGATCTGAAGGGGCGCCAGATCAAGGCGGTGACGGCGAACGATTTCCCGCCGCTGAACTTCATTGACGGCAAGACGGGCAAGGCCATGGGCTGGGAGTACGACGCCATCGCTGAAATCTGCCGCCGCCTCAACTGCACCGTGGACTGGCAGGTCACCTCCTGGGACACGATGATCGCCGCGGTCAAGGACGGCCAGTTCGACGTGGGCATGGACGGCATCACCATCACCGAGGAGCGCGCCAAAGAGGTGGACTTCTCCGATCCCTACCTGCGCTCGGAGCAGTTCATGCTGGTGCGCGCGGACGAGACCCGTTTCAGCACGCCGGAGCAGTTCAAGGCCGATCCCAAGCTGTTGATCGGCTCGCAGGCCGGCACCACCAACTTCTACGCCGCGGTCTACAGCGTGCTCGACGGCGACGAGAAGAACCCGCGCATCATCCTCTTCGAGACCTTCGGCGCCAGCGTGCAGGCCCTCATCACGGGCGATGTGGACATGGTGCTGATGGACAAGGCCTCCAGCCGCGGCTACATCGGCGCCAACCCGGATAAGCTCAAGCTGATCGGCGATCCCCTGGCCGGCGAAGACTTCGGCTTCATCTTCACCCCCAAGTCCGACCTGCGCACTCCCTTCGACCAGGCGATTGCCGCGCTCAAGGCCGATGGCTATCTCGACTACCTGAGCAGCCGCTGGTTCTTCCTGGCCGATCCGGCCGGCAATGACGCGTACCATCAACTGCCCGATCTGAAAGGGCGCCAGATCAAGGCGGTGACGGCGAACGATTTCCCGCCGCTGAACTTCATTGACGGCAAAACGGGCAAGGCCATGGGCTGGGAGTACGACGCCATTGCCGAAATCTGCCGCCGTCTCAACTGCACCGTGGACTGGCAGGTCACCTCCTGGGACACGATGATCGCTGCGGTCAAGGACGGCCAGTTCGACGTGGGCATGGATGGCATCACCATCACCGAGGAGCGCGCCAAAGAGGTGGACTTCTCCGCGCCCTACCTGCGCTCGGAGCAGTTCATGCTGGTGCGCGCGGACGAGACCCGTTTCAGCACGCCGGAGCAGTTCAAGGCCGATCCCAAGCTGTTGATCGGCTCGCAGGCCGGCACCACCAACTTCTACGCCGCGGTCTACAGCGTGCTCGACGGCGACGAGAAGAACCCGCGCATCATCCTCTTCGAGACCTTCGGCGCCAGCGTGCAGGCCCTCATCACGGGCGATGTGGATATGGTGCTGATGGACAAGGCCTCCAGCCGCGGCTACATCGGCGCCAACCCCGACAAGCTCAAACTGATCGGCGATCCCCTGGCCGGCGAAGACTTCGGCTTCATCTTCACCCCCAAGTCCGACCTGCGCACTCCCTTCGACCAGGCGATTGGCAGCATGAAACAGGACGGTTTCCTCGATCACCTGAGCAACCGCTGGTTCTTCCTGTTCGACGCTTCGGCGAAGTAAGCGGAGAGCACAGAGAATAGGTAACTGCTCACCCTGCAGGCCGATTTGGACAGGATGAACAGGATGTACAGGATTCTTGCTCTGTGGTGTGCAAAACTATCGGCACGAGAGTTCGAATATCCTGTCAATCCTGTGAATCCTGTCTGAATTCCAGGCAGACCCAGCAGTGACGAGAATAGACAGGATTGACAAGATGCACAGGATTGCTGGCTGCCGACACCGATCGTTTGGCTGGCGACAGAAAAGAAATCCTGTCCATCCTGTGCATCCTGTCTATGAAGGATTTTAGATGGAACCTGACGCGCGCACTTCCCTGGCCGCACGCTGGCGCCAAATTCCGTATTGGTTGGTGATGACGGTCTTCCTCGGCTTGCTGCTGCTGGGGAGCATCATCACCAATCAAGACTATCACGTCATCTTCACGGCCATTGCCGCGGGGATGTGGGTGACGCTTTACGTCTCACTGATCGCGTTCGCGCTCTCGCTGCTGCTGGGGCTGTTGCTTGGCCTGGCGCGGGTGTCCGGGCAACGCTGGGTGCGTGAGGTGGCGTCGTTCTACGTGGAGATCATGCGCGGCGTGCCCATGTTGGTGATTCTGTACTACATCGCCTTCGTGGGCGCGCCGGGGCTGGTGGATGGCATCAATCTGCTGGGCAAGGCGCTGCAAGGGGTTGGCCTGGGCATCCTGGGCGATCCGCTGGCCGGGCTGAGTGTGCGCGGGCTTGACTTCACGGTGCGCTCGATCATCGCGCTCACCGTGGGCTACAGCGCGTTCATCTCCGAAATCTTCCGCGCGGGCATCGAGTCCATCGAGCGCGGGCAGGTGGAGGCCGCGCGCAGCCTGGGCATGAGCTATTGGCAGGCCATGCGTTACATCATCCTGCCACAGGCCGTGCGGCGTGTCCTGCCGCCCCTGGGCAATGATTTCATCGCCATGCTCAAGGACTCCTCGCTCGTCTCCGTGCTCGGCGTGCAGGACATCACCCTGCTCGGCAAGGTCTACTCCGCCAGCACCTTCCGCTTCTTCGAAACCTACAACGTCGTGGCCTATCTCTACCTGGTCATGACGATTGGGCTCTCGCTGTTCGTGCGCTATCTGGAAAAACGGACCCCCGTGGCCGGGCACGACGGCAGCAGACAGCGTCTGCGCTGAGCAATCGCTCGGCAGGCAGTGCCGCAGCAGCCATGAACGCGAAATCAGCCCGCGCAGGCTGCCCCTGGCATACAGGTCAGGCAGTTCCAAATGTGGCTGGGTTTTTGACCACAGAGATCACAAAGAACGCAGAGAGGCTACCGATTGGCGTCTGATCTGCTGTTTCTTTGTGTTCTCTGTCTTCCCGGGTGGTTGAATGTGTGCTACATCTGGAATTCCTGGTTGCGTCAAGGGCATCGAGGCGCATTTAACGTTGGAGGCGGGCCAGACGACAGCAAGTTGCTGCAGCGGATTACAGAGTCCACCCCTCGGTGGACTTGGCCGGCAAATTGAGAGACGCCCAGTTCATTGGTTTCCAGAGCCGATATTCCGCCAGCGAAATTCCTATCCGCTGACGATCGGCAGGTACAGCCGAGGCGCCGACACCGGTGTCGCCGTGGGGGTTGGCGTCCAGGTTGACGTCGCGGTCGGGGTCCACGTCGGTGTAGGCGTGGCAGTCGGTGTTCCGGTCCGAGTTGACGTCGGCGTGTTGGTTGACGTCGGCGTTGGTGTTCTGGTCGGCGTCCGCGTCGGCGTGTTGGTTGACGTAGGCGTCAGTGTCACCATGGGAGTCGCCGTCGGCGTCGGGGTGTTGGTGGGCGTGGGCGACGGCGTGACACATGGACTGAACTCGGTGGGAATGTAGTTTGAGCTATTGACCAGGAGCACTCGATCCAGACGCGTGTAAGGCTCGCGCCCCTGGAAGCGGATCGTATGTATGCCCGAACTCAAGTAGAAGGGCGCCACCGGCTGATTGAAATCATGCACCAGGTCCCAGCCCCATTGCCACTGCTCATTGAATTGTGGAATCTCGTACCACATCTGGGGGCCATTGTCGACATAGGCCCAGAATGAGTTGCGCGTGAAGGCGATTCCCATGCCGCGTGCCCACAACCAGTAGTTATCCGAACGATTGATGTTGAAATTCATGGTGACATTACCCTCAGACCAACCAACCGGGTCATAAAGGTAATAGCACCCCGATGCGCTGGCATCTTCGCCGTGAGTCATCGGTTCCGTGTAGGTGTTGTTTTCGGCTTCGCGGTCGAAGATCGTGAGCGACCCGACGGTAGGAGTCGGCGTAGGGGTGAACGGGCTTATAGTGGGTGTCGCGGTGGGAGTGAGTGGGACTACGGTGGGCGTCGGGGTGGAGGTGAGGGGGCGGATGGTGGGTGTCGAGGTAGGGGTGAGTGGAACTGCGGTAGGTGTCGCGGTGGGGGTAAACGTGGCGGTGGGCGTCGGTGTCGGCGCCTGTTCTGCTTCGTACGCGCCGATGTCACAGTGCAAGCCCTGGGGACGAATGACGCCGCGTTGGTCGCGGTTATTGATCGGGGGAGCCGCACAGATGGCGTCGTTCGCGGCGTCCAGTGCGGCGCTGCCCGGGAGCAGTGCCATCGTCTGCGTGGGACCGCCATTGTTCTGCAAGGGGCCAAGCTTCGGGTCGCCGTTGATGCCGGGACAGGTGACATCAGGATAGCTCAAGTTTCCGCCGCCATCGGTGATGGCGCCGGTGCAATTGCCTCCCATGGGACTGTTGGCGACGATCGTGTTCTTCAGCGTTGTCATGCCGGCCTCGTTGTAGATGCCGCCACCCGTATTGTCAGAAAACGTCGTATTGCGCACGATCATCGTGCCGTATCTATTATAGATGCCGCCGCCTTCGTAGCCACTATTGCTGTAGAAGGTGCTGTTGCTCACGATCACCATGCCGCTGAATGTGTAGATGCCGCCGCCGTGAGCGTCGTTGTTAAAGAAGGTGCTGTTGCTCACGGTCACCTCGCCGTTGTTGGCGTTGTAGATGCCACCGCCCCAGTTGGCGCTACCTCCGGAGAAGGTGCTGTTGCTTACGGTCACCGTGCCGCTGCCGGCGTTGTAGATGCCGCCGCCATCGTAGGTAGCGGTGTTGCCTGAGAACGTGCTGTTGCTCATGTTCACTGGACCACCGCTATAGATACCACCGCCCCAACCAGCGTTACTGCCGAAAAATATACTGTTGCTAACAGCCACGGTGCCACCACTGTAGATGCCGCCACCCCGATATGCGCTATTGGAAGAGAAGTTGCTGTTACTCACGGTCACTGGACCACCGCTGTAGATGCCGCCGCCACCGCCGCCAGTACTGTTGTTGGAGAAGAGGCTACTGCTCACGGTCACCGTGCCACCGCTGTAGCTATAGATGCCTCCTCCACCACCGACAGCGCTATTGCCGGAGAAGGTGCCGTTGCTCACGGCCACCGTGCCGCCGCTGTGGCTGTAGATGCCTCCTCCTCCTCGGCCGGCCGTATTGCCGGAAAAGGTGCTGTTGCTCACGGTCACCGCGCCGCCGCTGTAGCTATGGATGCCACCGCCGTCATAGGCGGCGCTATTGCCGGAGAAGGCGCTATAAGACACGCTCACCATACCGTTACCAGCATAGATACCGCCGCCACTGTTGTCAGCGTTATTGCCAGAAAAGGTGCTGCTGCTCACGGTTACTCCGCCATTGCCAGCATTGAAGATGCCGCCACCACTGTAGGCGCTATTGCCGGAGAAAGTGCTGTTAGACACGGTCACGATGCCCAGGCTGTAGATGCCGCCGCCGACGGCGCCGCCAGCGGCGCTCCCATAGGCAATGGTGAGTTGATTCAGGTTGAGAGTAACTCCTGCACTCAGGTAGAACACTCGCACCGCATGATTGCCGCTGATAGTAACGTTCTGGCCACTGCCGTCAATGGTGGTGTCGGTTGAGATCGTAATCGTGGCTGTCAAGGTGATCGTGCCACTGCAACTGAAGGTCACCGTACCGCCGCCAGCCAGCGCCGCCAGTAAGTGTGCTTCGTCGCAGACACTGACGATACCGCCGGCGTGTGCGGGCGATGCTGACAGCATGAGCGCCAGCAGAACGAGGATGGTCACGAGATATTTGGGGCGCATGTTCTGTGCTCCTTCCAGCGAGAATGGAATCCGAGAGATGCCCTGGCAAGGTGCGCCGGTGTTCTGTCGAGCCGTATGGCTGGCGTGACCGACGTCCGTCACTACATTAGCGCGTCCAGGCCCTCGTAGGTTTCCGGGCCTGTCTTCAGTCTGATCCGCAAAATCCAGAGCGTCTGCGTATCAGGTTCGACCTGGTAGATCAGGCGCCAGCCGTCAACTTTGATTTTGCGCCGATTGGGATGGCCGCGTAAGGCTTCAGAATAAGTTGGTTCGGGATCATCGGCCAACTCCGAGATGATACGTCTAAACCGCTGACGATAGTTGCCAGGCACGCGCAACAAGCTATGATCCGCTTCTTTGGAGTATCTAGTCCGGTAACGCACCAGCCGCCTCTAGCGCGTCAATACGCGCCCACACTTCCTCATGCGAGTACGTCTCTTCGCCCGCCTTAATGTGTACCATCATGGCATCGGCTGCTCGGTTGTCTTCTTCATCCTCAAGCCATTCCTGTAGGCGCGCCCAGAGATCAAGCCCGATCAAAGCCCCGATGTTATGACCATTGTCAGTCACGACGACGGGTGATTCAGCCAGCAAGCGTTTCACGTCCGTTGTCCGCCGGCCCAGTTCCGAAAGAGATAATGCTGTCATCCGGCCCCCCCTTAGTGTGGTCATCGTGACATGGTGAACGGATTGTACCATAACCGTGCAGCGATCACAATATGTTATATTGCGTCAAGGGCATCGAGGCGCATTTAACGTTGGAGGCGGGCCAGACGTAGTCCATAGTCCACCGCAGGGTGGACTTCGTACGCGTTGCCGCGACTTCCAGTCAGCGACGGTCAGTATCGGCACGTGAGCGGCTTGACCGCCGAGGTTGGCAGACTGATGGGGAGCTGGATGAAGAAGCCATAAGAACGGCCCGACCCAAGCGCCGTGTTGCAGACGCAGGGGTCGGGCCTCGACGCTAGTTGCCCGCAGCCGCTGTGCCGACTGCGGCCAGGACCGGATCGCGCCGTCTCTCGTTTCCGCACCGGGGCGACGACGCCAGGCGGCGCCGCCCATTGCTGGCGGGGACGTGACGCAGTCAGGAGAGTCGTGGACGACTACCACCCGCACACCGTTGTTGTCGTTCCTGTTCCTCGGGTTGTTGTCGTTGCGGGCAGCCGAACCGACCCGGCCCTACAACAAGGGGCATGCCCCTTGATTGCCAAAGTGAAAGAAAGATAATCCGAGTGGCAGAATCCAGAATTCAGAAGCCAGAAACCAGAACTGGCCCCAGACGAGAGACGGGGACGACTACCACCCGCACACCCCCATTGGAGTGCCTGAACCACACGCTGCCGTCGGGGCGGGCAGCCGAACCGACATGGCTGGCATTGTTCCAGTACGCTCCACCCTTGAGCCACGGATAGCCATTCTCGTTCACGGCGCTCGTCCACTCCCACACATTGCCGGCCAGGTCCCACAGGCCCTCTGGCGTCCTGCCGTCAGGGTACATCCAAACCGGCGTGGTCTGCTGTAGGCCGCTTTCCTCTGTGTTAGCCCTGGCCGGATCGAAGCCGCTACCCCAGGGATAGGCACGACCGTCCGTCGAACGCGCCGCCTGCTCCCATTCGGCCTGCGTCGGCAGGCGCACGACCTGCTCGCCGCTGATCACACCCCGGCCGCGCAGGTGCTCAGTCAGCCAGGCGCCGTACGCGCTGGCTTCGTGCCAGCTCACGCTGACCACCGGCTGCGTGTCGTGGTTGAAGCGGGAATCGTCCCACAAGCGAGGCTCCGTCCATTTGTACTGGCGCTTGTCCTTCTGACCTTCCTTGCCCCACCACCTCGCCTCGTTCTCCGCCGCATAGCCGCCGGCCTCCATGAACCGCCGGTACTGCTTGTTCGTCACCGGATACCGACCGATGGCGAAACCCCACCCCGGCGCCGCCACGAACTCGTCCAGCCCCGGCGGCTCGACCCCCAGGGCGTCCAATAGCAGACCGGCGTCCAGCCGCTGCCGCGCAGATAGGCTGGCCGTGTGCATCGCCAGCGTCAGCCGCGCCGGCACATCGGCCATCACCCGCTTGCGCAGCTTCTCCTTCTCGGCCTCCTTCACCCACTTCGGCCCCCGCAGCCGCGTGTAGGCCTCACCTAAAACCAAGACCCGCTGCCAGTCAACCGCGCTGGTGGGCGTAGCCGGCAGCAGTTCGTCAATCACCTCGAGCGCGTCGTCGTAGCGGCCCAACACCGACACCTGGTAGCCCAGGGCCAGGAAGATCGCCTCCTGCCACTGCTCCTGGTCCATCTTCTCCCTGAACTTACGCACGAAGTCACCCGTCGCCAGCCAGCGCGCGGCCAGGTACTCCTGGAAGGTACGGTGAGAAAACCGGTAAAGCCGATTCTGTTCCACGGCATAGATCAGCCCGGAGCGGTCGTCCATCAGCTTCAACACGCTCACCGCCCACGCTGCCTTGGTCGCGTCGTCGCCCGTATGGATTTCCTCCAACGCCTCCCGGATGGTGGCCCGTCGGATGTCCACCACACTGCGCTGCCCTTCCGCGCCGTGCACCGTGTACGCCAGCTTGTTCAGCGCGCGCTCCAGGCTCACCGTCGAAACCCCGGCCTGCCGCAGGAGAATCTCCAGTCCCGTCGGCTGCCCCTGGTCGTCCAGCTTCGTGTGCTCCCACTCCCACAGGAGCATCTGGACATATCTCTCATACAAGGCCGCCTGGCTTTCCGGCAGGCCGCGCTCGTAGTTCACGCGCGCCATCATCGTCAGCAGCAGTGGCGTGCCCGCCATCTCACGCAGTTCCCCCCGCTCCGGGTCGTCAATCGCCTCCAACAGCCGGCGTTGTGCGCTGGTCGCGGCCATCGGCTGATAGAAGCCGGCCCAGGTCAGCTCATCGTGCCAGCGCTGCAAGAACTCGCCGGCTGCGGGCCGGCTGAGCGGCGCCAATTCAACATCCTGCAGCGGCAGGCGGTAATGCTCTCCCTCGCGGTAGGGGCGCTGCCGGCAGGTCACAATCAGGGGAACCTGCGCGTAGCTCGTCGCAAAGTGCTGCACCGCGGCCAGCAGGCGCCGGCGCCGGTCCACGTCCGCGACCTCATCGAGGCCGTCGAGAAGCAGCAGCACCGTCGGCGGTTCGGCCGTCAGACGGGCCACGAACTGCTCGCGTTGACGAGATTCGTCGACGCTGCCGCTGGCCTTGAGCAGGCGCATACATTCGGCGATCAGGTCATCTGCGCAGCCCACATCCTCCTTGGGCAGATGGGAAGCCCAGCGGCTCAAGACGATGCGCACCGGCAGCAGCCAGTGATGGAAAGCCCCCGCCAACGACGTGGCCCAATCGCGCTCGCTCTCCGCCAGGTCGTCACGCGCCGCGGCCGCCAGCGCCGCGGCCAGGCGGCGGGTCAGCGTGCTCTTGCCGCTGCCCGGGTCGCCCAGGATGACGAACTGCCGGTGCTGGCCGATCGCCTCCAGTGCACTCAGGCTGGTCAGGGCGGAACGCAGCTTTCCTTCCGCAACCCCTAGCTGCTTTTCTACTTCCTTAGCGCGTTCGCCTTCGCCCTGGCTGCGCTCGCCAGCAAGCGCCCGCAGCGCTTCGACGGTTAGACTCTCTTTGCTGCGTCCAGCGCGGACTGGGATCGCCTCTCCCGGCGTCTCACGGACGGCCTGGCGCAGCACGGCTTCCGCCTGGGCGCGATCGGCCGCGCTGATCCCCAAGCGCGCATAAACTCGGTCCAACTCTGGCGGCGTCGTGGTGTCAAGATCCACGTAGATCTTCTGCAGCCGCGGCCGCCGGTTCTGCGCGGCGTCGGGCGGTGTACTGCCGCTCGCCAGGGGCACGTCGCTGCAATCCGCGTACACCCCGCGCAGGTAGGACTTCTCCAGGTCGGCCAAGTCAAGGGGATGCAAACGCCGGGCGACCGCCTGCGCGATGCCGTCGGGCAGGACAGCCATCTGCTCGCTGATCCGGGCCAGGGCGCTGTGCAAGGCCAGCGTGTTGCGGTCAATGCTGGCCAGATAAGCCTCCGCGCGGAACTCACGCAGGGTCAAGCCCCACACGTCATCCAGGAGCAGGCTCCGATCCAACTCCTGCAAGAAGCGCAACAACGGTCGTTGGCTGGCCGCCCAGCGCTCTTCACCCATGCGTGGCCCGAACTCCGTGCGCAATTGTGGCATATCGGGTCGTTCGCCAAGCAGCAGAATCTCGGCCACGCGCAGCAGGAACGGCGGTTGGTCGAGCAGTTGGCTCAGCGGGGCGCCGGTCGCATCCACCTCGCCTTTGAACTCCGCCCGCGCCCGGTCGGCCGCGTCCGCGAGGAGATCGCGCAGCCGCGCCTGGCGCGTTTCCTTCTCTCGGCCGCGCAGGTTGGCGACGGCCTGGTCGAGCGCTGCGGGCCGGCCGGTCAACGTTTCGAGGCCGGCGTCAAGCCCGTGGTTCAGCAGCGTATCGAGGATCATGGTGGTATTGCGCGTGCGCTCCTCGTATTCGACGAAGCGCGCCGGGGCGGTCTCTTTCACCCGTGCCAGCAGGAGTTCTTGCGCATTCCGGCGTTCGCAGTATTCCACGAGCAGACGCACGCGCTGCGAGCGCGACTGACCGGCGGTGAAATCGTCGTGGACCGGGCGAAAGTGGTCGAAGCAGAGGGTCGTCAGATCCTCATCGCTCAAGGCCGTGAGCAACAGCTCACGAACAGCGGCAGTATTGAATGATGTCATCATCGCGCCTCGCCAATTCGGATTCGGGATTCATTCACGATAATGTCACCCGAAAACCGACATCGCAACTGCGGCTGCCGGGGCTGCCGCGGTAGCGGAGCGCGGAGCGTACGTTGTTGCTTCCATTGTGCCAGCTCCCGCCCCGCAGGACTCGACGCAGATCTGTTCTGCTCAATTCCTCGCGGCCATCGCGTGCGTTGTACGGATAGACAAAATCTGGCTTGTCCCATTGTTGTCCCCACGCACTGCGCGTCCATTCCCACACGTTCCCCGCCATGTCCAACACCCCATAGGCGCTCGCTCCCATTGGGTAACTCCCCACCGCCGTCGTGTCGCCGCCGTCCACGCCGAAGTTGCAGCGGCGCCCGTCTGGCGCCTCGTTTCCCCCACGGGTAAATCCGCCCATCCGCGCCGCGCGCCGCCTTCTCCCATTCCGCCTCGCTTGGAATCTGCACCCCTGCCCAGGCGCAAAACGCCAACGCATCCATCCAACTCACGCACGTCACCGGATGCTGCCCTTTTTGCTCCACGTCACTGCCAGGCATGCGCGGCGCTCGCCATGACGCATCCTTCACCTGCTTCCACTTCGATCCGGTCCACACGTGACTCCACCCTTCCTTCTCCGCCGTCGTCACGTAGCCCGTTGCCTGCACAAAGACCGCAAACTGCGCCACCATCACCGGCGCCCGGCTGATTCGATACGCGCCCAAGGTCACCGTGTGCTGCGGTAGCTCATATTCCGAGGCCTCAGCGTCCTTCTGCTTGTCGCTCCCCATCCAGAACGGTCCCGCGGGAATCTCCACCCAGTCGAACGCGATGCGGGCCGGCGCCGCGGCGGTATGGCTGCGGGGCGCCACCATTTCCAACCAGTGGGCTGCAATGGGGCCAGGTCGCGGCGCCTGCAGCGCAGGGAGAACATCCTCCGCACTGCCCCGTTTTTCGGCCTCGACGGGCGATGTCACCGTCACCGGCCCTGCGTTGACAGCGAACAGCGTCCCTTCGGGCGCGCGCATGGTCAGGACCGGGGTGCCCCATTCCACCGTGTTGCCCACCACCAGGCTCACCGTCTTGCGGCCCTCGCTGACCGCGGCCTCCACGGGCAGCCCATCGGCCACGGCTTCGTAGAAGGCGCGGGCAAATTCCAGCGCGGCCTGGTCTGTGATGACATCCTGCATCGCCAGCACGGCCGGCATTCCCCGCCGCGTCAGGATGGCGGCCACGCTGGAGAAGATGTCGTGTTCGCTGCTGACCGACCCTTCGCAGGCGTTGAGAAGCACCAGGCGCAGGCTGCGCTGGTCGGCCAGCAGCCGCGCCAGTTGTGTGGCGAACAGCGGCTGTGACTGCCCGCTATCGTTGGTCAACACCACGAAGCCCTCGTCACTGGCGCTGTCGAAGCCGCCATGTCCCACAAAATGAAAGATGTGCCACGGGCCTGCGCGCAGCGCCTGCTGCAAGGCGCGCACCGTGGATTCGGCAAGCCAGGTCAGGTGTACCTGCCCGCCGGCCTGCAGGGACGCCAGCGCGCGGCCGATGCGCGCCTGTTCCTGGCCCACGTCCAGGGCAGGCAGGTCGCGGGGCGCGGCGACCACGCCCAGGATGCGCAGTGGCTTGACCACGGGCAGGGGCTGCACGGCTTGTGGCAGTTCCGGGTAGCGAATGATCGGCGTGTTGCGTGACAGGCAGAGGTAGTCGCCCTCGCGGGCGTCGTACAGGTACTCCCAGGGCAACACGGCCAGTTCGGGCGGTCGGATGCGCAGGCGCAGGCGCAGGCCCACATCCGCGTCGGCCGCCTGCTGTTGGCTGACATCATAGCGGCTGCGCACCTCGCCGGTGAAAAGCGCATCGAAGAGGGCCTGGCCGAATTCTCGCACGGCCCGCTGACCGGGGCTGGGCGCCGCACGTCGCTGATGGTCGGAATCGCGCAGCGCGGTGCGCAGATTCGCCAGGACACTGGTGAGCGTCCGATCATCGGCCGGGAAGCGCATGACGCCGCGCGCCTCGCCTGCCGGTGAATAGAGCACGGTGACGGGATAGGCGCGGTCTGCGCCGAAGCCAATTTCCAGATCGAAGTCGAGAAAGCGAGTTGATGGACCGGATGGCATAGAGGCGCCTCGTATCGGCTAATTGTCCGTTCATGACGACTACTTTTCTGGGAATTCATCCTTATTATAAGGATAAATTTGCTGATCGCCAAATGTGAACGGAATGGCTGCCCGTAAATGGGCCTGCGCTCCTCGTTCGGGCGGTTTTGGCCCAAAATCCCCGAGATAGGTGGGCAGCAAGAGGGATTGTGGGCGTTGGAAAGCTACATTTGGAAATGCGGCGCCCCGTAGGGGCACCTTGACTTGAGCGAGCGATGCCCCCCACACCCGTCGCCCCGTAGGGGCACCTTGACTTGAGCGAGCGATGCCCCCCCACACCCGTCGTCCCGTAGGGACGATTGAATGAGGCCGCCCCGAGCGCAATCCGTCGCTAAGGTCAGGTGTCCCTACGGGACGGATACGGCTCGTGCGATGATGGCTAAGGTCAGGTGTCCCTACGGGACGCGTCGCGCCCACCAGGACGGCCTGGCGCTGGCCAGTCACATGGATGGCTACATTTGGAACTACCGCGCCAGGTACAGCCCACCCAACACGAGCGCGGCGCCGGCGAGGGTTTGGCCGCCCAGGCTTTCGCCCAGGGTGATGACCGCGATCAGGCTGGCGATGACGGGGATGAGGAAGAGGAAGATGCCGGCGCGGCTGGCGTCCATACGGGCCAGGATCTGCCACCAGGCCAGGTTGGCGAGCGCGCTGCTGCCGATGCCGAGGGCCAGCAGCAGCAGCCATGTGCCTGGCTGGGCGGGGATGGTCAGCCCTTGCCAGGCGGCGACCGGCAGCAAGAAGAGGGCGCCAAAGCCGGCGACCAACCCGGTCATGACGGCCGGCGGCGTACGGCCGACCAGCGGCTTGCCGTAGATGGAATAGAGCGCGGCGCACAGCGCGGCTGCCAGCGTGATCAGGTCGCCCGCCAGGGTGCTGACGCCAGCCGCGGGCGCGGCGCCCTGCCAGACGATGAGAATCACCCCGCCGAACGCCAGCGCCAGGCCCAGCCAGCCGCGGCGGCCCAGTCGCTCGCCCAGCCAGAAGACGCCGAGCAGCGCGGTGAAAAGGCCGATCGCGTTCATGATGAGGCTGCTGTGGATGGCGCTGGTGCGGGTCAGGCCGATGTTCTGCAGGCCGTAGAGCAGGCTGACGCCGAGCAGGCTGAGCAGGAGCAGGCGTCCGCCATCTCGCCGCAGCGCCAGACGCACCTGCGGCCCCTGTCCGCTCAACGGCAGATAGGCGGCGAAGAACAGGGCCGCGATCAGCCAGCGCCAGAAGGCCAGGCTCCACGGGTTCACCTCCTGCAAGGCCAGCTTGGACCAGGTAAAACTGGCGGACCAGAAGAACACACTGGCGATGAGCGCGGGCGCAGCCCAGGACTTACCCCGCACGGCCCGCTTCAACCTTGCGCTCGTCAGCATCACCGGGCACCTCTTCCAGGCGCAGCGACAACACCTGCGAGGCATTGTCCGTGCTCATGGAGACGCCGTAGATGGTCCGCGCGGCTTCCACCGTGCCGCGGTTGTGCGTGATGACGATGAACTGAGTGTCACGCGCCAGGCGGCCGAGCGCATCCCGAAAACGCCCCACGTTGGCCTCGTCCAGGGCCGCATCCACCTCATCGAGAATGCAGAACGGCGGCGGGCTGACGCTGAGCACGCTGAAGATGAGCGCGGCCGCGGTCAGCGCACGTTCGCCGCCGGAGAGCAGGGCCAGGCTCTGCGGCCGCTTGCCCGGCGGCCGGGCGATGATCTCGATGCCGGTCGTGGCCAGACTGTCGCCATCGGTCAGGCTGAGACGCGCACTGCCGCCGCCAAAGAGCATGCTGAAGTATTCCTTGAAGCGCTCGGCAATGGCCCGAAAGGTCTTGCGGAACTCCCGCTCCATCACCTTCTCCAGTTCGGCGATGACCTCGTGCAGCCCGTGTGCCCCTTTTTCCAGGTCGGCCACCTGCTCGACCAGGAAGGTATGGCGGCCGGCCGCTTCCTGATACTCGGTCGGTGCGTCGGGGTTGATGTTGCCCAGGCGGGTCAACTGCTGACGCAGGCGCTGCACCTCGGCTTCCAGCCCCTCCGGCGGAGTTTCCACCACCGGCAGGGTTTCGACCAGCGCGCCCAACGGCAGCGGCGGCTGCTCGGCCAGCTCCTCGCTCTGCTCCAACTGCACCAGGCCAAAATCGTGCTCGATGTCGCGACGCAGGCGCGCCAGCGTGTCCTGGCGTCGTTCCAACTCCAGGCGGGCCTGGTTCAACTGCACCTCGGCGCTGCGTACCTGCTGGCGCGCCCGGTTGGCCACGTTTTCCTGCTGCGTTTGCGTCGCTTCCACCTTTGCCAGTTCAGCCTCGGCCGGTTCGATCTGATCCTGATAGGTCTTGATCTGGCCGGCCAGCCGGCCATCCTGGCTGGTCAACTCGCGCACGTGCGCGCCCAGGCGCTCCAGCTCGGCCTGCCACTCCGCGGCGCGAGCGCGACGGGCCGCGGCTTGCGCGACAGCCTGTTCACGCGCCATCTGCGCCTGCTGCCCCAGCGCGGCCTGCGTGGAAACCTGCGCCTGCGCGTTTGCCAGGGCGGCGCGTGCCGCGGCCAGCGCCTGATCGAGATCATCAGCTGCGAGCGCGGCCAGCGATTGCCGCGCGGCGCCGATGGCGTCCTGGCTGGCCGCCTGCTGGGCGTCGTGCTGGGTCAGGGTGGCTTGCAGCGCGCTGATCCGCGCGGCCAGGGTGACGCTTTCCTCGGCCGCCTGCCGCGCCAGATCGGTGTGCCAACGTTCGGCCTGGCGCTGACGATCCAGGTCGCGCTGCACCTGGTTGAGCGCCTCACGACCGGTCGCGGCCTGTTGTTCCTGCCGTGTCTGCACGCTGCGCAGTTGACGCTGGCTGTCGAGCGCGGCCTGGCGCTTCTGTTCCGCCTGGCGCACCTGGGACTCGACTTGGCGGCTGCGCGCCTTCGACGCCTCGATAGCCGCGGGCATCTCACGCCACTCGCGTTCGCGCGCCAGCACTGAGCCATCCTGGCGATTGCGCGC
Organism: Candidatus Amarolinea dominans; assembly: GCA_016719785.1. Taxonomy (NCBI): domain Bacteria; kingdom Bacillati; phylum Chloroflexota; class Caldilineae; order Caldilineales; family Candidatus Amarolineaceae; genus Candidatus Amarolinea; species Candidatus Amarolinea dominans. The sequence goes on along the minus strand of JADJYJ010000024.1, from coordinate 5,750 downwards.
TGAGCTGCCGCCGCTGACACTGCCGCCGGGCCGCACCAGGTCGCCTTCCAGCGTCGCCAACGTTGGCTGCGGGCCGCTGCCCAGCCCCTGGCGCACGCGCCGCGCCGCGGCCAGGTCTTCGGTGACGACGACGCGATTGAGCAGGTAAGCGACCACCGGCGCCAGGCGCGGCGCGGCCTCCACCAGGTCGGCCGCGACGCCGAGCACCCCCGCGCCACGCGGCACAGGAATGGGCGGCGCGGGCCGGATCGTGTCCAGGGGCAGGAAGGTGGCGCGCCCGCTGTCGGTGCGTTTGAGAAACGCGATGGCAGCCTCGGCCACTGCCCAGGTTTCTACCACGATGTCCTGCAGTTGACCGCCCAGGGCGACTTCGAGCGCGGTCTCCAGATGACTGGGCACCCGGATCAATGAGGCGACTGTGCCCAGGATGCCGGCCGGAAGCTGTGGCCGCGGGCTGGACAGATCGGCCAATACGGCCCGCGTGCCCGCGGCAAAGCCCGCGCCTTCGCTGCGTAAACGCGTCAGCACCTCGAAACGGCCCTGCAAGCTGGCGCTTTCACGGCTGACATCGTTCAGCGCGGCGGCCAGTTGGCGGCGCTCACCCTCAGTTTGCTCGGCCAGGGCTGCCTGCTCGGCGCCCAGGTTGCCCAGACGTTGAATTTCGGCCTGTGCAGCCGCCTGTTCGGCCTCCAGGAGACCAACACGCTGCGCCAGGGTGGCCGCGGTCTGGCGCGCAACGGCGATGGCGCCGGCGTGTTCGGACTGCTTTTTCTGCAACGCAGCCTGACGTTCGCCAATCTGCGTCATCTGCGCACGTGCGGCCTGTTGGGCAGAGAGCAGGCGGTTGGCTTCGGCCTGCACCTGCTCCAGCGCCTGCTGGCGGACACGACGGTCAGCCTGGCGTGCGGCCAGGGCCTCTTCTGCCTGGCGCACCGCGGCCTGCCGTGCCGTCGCGGCTTCACGGTGAGTGGTCACGGCCGCCAGCAGGGCCTGCAGCCGTTCCTGGGCCACAGATTCCTGCGCCTGCAAATTTTCCACCTCGAGCGCGGTGTCGCGTTGACGACCCAGCAGTTGGCGCTGACGCTCTTCGTTGACCGCCAGTTCGCGTTGGGTCGTCTCGGCCTGGCGGTGCAGCGCGCTGGCTGCGCGGTGCCAATCGCCCAGGTGCTGGCGCAGATCAGCATGGCGAGCGCGCTGCGCCTGCAGATCCGCTTCCAGGCGGGCCAGGTCGGCCTGGAACTGGCGTTGCAGGTCAGCGGCGCTGCGCTCGCCCTGCTGGGCGCGTTCAACCTCGCCCAGCAGCGTATGCCAGCGGTAGCCGTACCAGGTGCGCAGCAGCGCGTGCAGGTCGGCCTGGAGCTGCCTGGCCTGGTTGGCCTTGTCCGCGGCCAGTTTGAGGTGGCGCAAGCGCGGGGTCAGTTCCTGCAGCAGGTCCTGCACCCGCTGTAGGTTGACCTTCGTGTCGTCCAGGCGGCGCAGGGCTTCGTCGCGCTTGGCCTGCTGGCCGGTGATACCCGAAGCCTCCTCGAACAGCGCGCGGCGCTCATCGGGCCGCTGGGAGAGCACTTGATCCACCAGGCCCTGGCCGATGACGGTGTAGGTGCGTCGGCTGAGACCGGAGCGGCCGAGCAGCTCGGCAATGTCCTTGAGGCGCACGCGGTTGCCGTTGAGCAGATATTCGTTTTCACCAGAGCGGAAGGCGCGACGCGTGATGGTCACTTCAGCGAAGTCGAGCGGCAGCGAGCCATCGCTGTTGTCCAGGGTCAGGCGCACCTCCGCCATGCCCAGGCGGGCGCGCTGATCACTGCCGGAGAAGATCATGTCTTCGGTCTTCTTGCCGCGCAGCAGGTTGAAGCTCTGCTCGCCGAGCACCCAGCGCACCGCGTCAGCCACATTCGATTTACCGGAGCCATTGGGGCCGATGACCGCGGTCACGCCGCGGTCGAAGACGAACTCAGTACGATTGGCGAACGATTTGTAGCCTTGCAGTTCAAGTTGCTTGAGGCGCATGAATCTCCATTCGATCCTTATCGGGCGTCAACTCGTCTCTCCGTGCTGAGACGGGCAGCAGAATGCATTCTAACACTGGCAAGAGGAATGGCAAAAAACGGCAGAACTCTCGCCTTCCACACACCCGATCTCTGGTCTCTAATCCCTGATCTCTCTCTGGAGACCGGGGAGCGGGATTTGCTCAATGGCGTGGGGGGCGTATAATGCAGGCGGCTCAAAACAACAACCGCACACGAAGCCCTACCCGAACAAACAGCAACCGAACTCAATACGCTGCACTTTGCACTTTGCACTCTGCGCTTTGCACTTTGCACTTTGCACTTTGCACTTTGCACTCTCGATCCCGGAGGTTTCACTGATGCCACGTCCCATGTTCGACTCCGAGTACCTGTACGGACTACACGATCCCGGCGGTGAGCAGTTGATGCTCGATGCGAGTACGCCAGGGTGGGTGGTCATTTCCGAGAAGATCGAGGCCGATCCGAACGATCACGGCGGCAATCCCAATTACGCCAACCTCTCCGGCCGCGGCCTGGGCGTGATCGTGCGCCTGAACTACGGCTACCCCCCCACCAGCACCATCCCCCACTCCTCGCGCTACGAGGACTTCGCCAGGCGCTGCGCCAATTTCGTGCGTAACTCGCCGGGCTGCCGCATCTGGATCATCGGCAACGAGACGAACATGCGCGAGGAGCAGCCCAAGTCGCCGGAGCCGGATGAAAAGATCACGCCGGCGCTGTACGCACGCTGCTACCGCCTCTGCCGCAATGCCATCCATGCAGTGGACCCCGGCGCACAGGTGTTGGTGGGGGCCGTAGCGCCCTGGAATGAGCATACCGGCGACTGGGTCAAGTATTTCGAGGAGGTGCTCAAGCTGGTGGCCGGCGAGTGCGACGGCTTCACCCTGCACACCTATAGCCGCAGCCCCGATCCGGCGATCATCACCAGCACTGAAACGATGGACCCGCCGTACAACCGCTACAGCAAGCAGTTTGCCACCTACCAGGATTTCCTGCGCGTGGTGCCCGCGTCCATGCGCTCCCTGCCGTGCTACATCACCGAAACTAACTACAACGGGCCGTGGGAAGACCGCAACACCGGCTGGATTCGCCGCGCGTACGAGGACATCAACGGCTGGAATCAGAACCCGGGCAACCAGGTGATCCGCGCGTTGGTGCTCTATCGGTGGTCGCATGATGACCGTTTCGTGATCGAAGACAAGAACGGTGCCAAAGACGATTTCAGGCAGGCCCTGGGCGCCGGCTTCAAGTGGCCGCAGCGGGCGGTGGTGGTGGACGATCCCTTCGCGGCGCTGCGCAAGCGCCTGGGCGATCTGGAGACGCAGGTGGCCAAATTGCTGGCCGATCTGCAGAAGGCGCTCGCCGCGGGCGCCGCGGTGTCCGGCCCGCTCGTGGCCCGCATTGCAGACCTGGGCAAGCGCGCCGGCGACGTGACCGCCGCAGCCGCGGAGGCCGATGCCCTGACCCGCAGCGTGAGCAGCCTGGAAGCGCTGCTGGCCCTGCCGCCGGGCGCAGTGCCGCAGCCGGACCTGCAAGACCTGCGCGGAAGCCTGCCACAGACCGCGCCTTATCCCACCCGTGACGCAGGCGCGATCCGCCGCATCGTGATTCACCACACCGGGATTGCCGGCGACACCTCTCCCGTGACTATTGCCAAATCCCTGATCCGCACCGGCAAGTTGGGCATCACCTACCATTTCCTCATCAACACGGATGGCACGATCTACTGGACGCAGCCGCTGGAGGCCGTCGTGGAGGCGGGCAAACCCGATCTCAACGCTGACAGTGTGGCGGTGGCGTTGGGCGGCAATTTCACGACGGAAGTGCCCACCGAAGCGCAGCTTGCCAGCGCCGCCCACCTGGTCGCCTGGCTGCTCGTTACCTGCCAATTGAGCGTCGAGGCGGTCATCGGCCGCCGGGAAGTGGAGAAGATCGCTCCCTCGCCCGGTAACCAATGGAACACCGGCGCCCGCTACCGTGAGCGCCTGCTGACCGATGTGCAGACCTGGCTGAACAAACAGCCGCAGCCGGACGACACCGAGTTGGCGGTACTGCGCCAGCGCGTGGATGAACTGACGGCCCAGCTCGGCAAGTTGCAGGTCGCCGCCACGCAGCTCGAGCAGGAGACGCAGACCCTGCGCACCGCGCTAGCGCAGAAGGAACTGGATAATAACGGTCTGAGTGACGCGCTGAAGCAGAAAGAGACGGCGCTGGCCGGCCTGCGCGACGCGCTGGCGCAGAAGGAGCAGGACATCGTCGGTCTGCGCACCGCTGTGGCGCAGAAGGAGCTGCAAATCGCCGATCTGACTGAACAGGTGCGGCGACTGCAGGGCGGAGCGCCGGCGCCAGGCGTGGTCAAGCCGGAGATCAAGGATCCTGGGCCGTTGAAACAGCATGAGGTCAAGCGTTACCCGACCCGGCCGCTGAGCGACATCAAGCGCATCGTCGTGCATCACACGGTGACTCCGGGCACGGTCACGCCGCAGCGCGTGGCCGAGGCGCAGGTAGTAGGCAAGAACCGGCCCGGCATCACCTATCATTTCCTGATCAGCAGCAACGGCACGATCTACGCGACGCAGCCGCTGGAGACGATCACCGAGCAGACCGATCAGCCGGCCGCGAACGCCGACAGCGTGGCCGTGGCCCTGGCCGGCGATTTTACGACGGTTGCACCGCCCGCGGAGCAGTTGAACGCCGCGGCCCGCCTGATCGCCTGGCTGTTGTCAACCTGCCAATTGGGCGTCGAGGCGGTCATCGGCCGCCGGGAAGTGGAGAAGAGCGCTCCCTCGCCCGGCGCACAATGGCTGAGCGGCGCCGCTTTCAAGCACACCCTGCTGGCGGCCGTGGAGGCCGAGCGGGCCAAAGCGCCGCCGGACGACGGGGGCGCCGACGACAGCGCGCTGGTCGCGCAGTTGCGCGGCCAGATCAGCGGGCTGACGCAGGAGCGCGATGACCTGAAGAGCGCGCTGGTGCAGGCGCAGGCCGAGGTGGCGCGTTTGCGCAGCGCGGGCGGCCAGGTGGCCGATCTGCAGGCGCAGGTGACGAACCTGCGTGATGCGGTCGCCGCCGGCGAGGTCACGGTGACGCAGTTGCGCAGCCGCATCGCGGCGTTGGAGGCCGAGATCGCCCGGCTGCGGGCGGGTCAGCCGGCCGGTGTGCCGCAGCCCGCGATCGTGGACATGATCGGCAAGCTGGCTACGCACCCCACCCTGCCGCCCTACACGACGCGCACGCGGCCGATCACGATGATCGCGGTGCATCACACCGACACCCCGCTGACGCACACCGTGGAGACCATTGCGCATTACCACGTCTTCGGCGAACGCAAGAAGGGCGACCAGGTCATCAAGGCGCCGTGGCCCGGCGTCGGCTATCACTACATCGTGGCGCCCGACGGCGTCATCTATCACTGCCAGCCCGATGACATCCGTTCGAACCAGGTGGGCGGCGAACCGAACAGTTACACGGTGGCGGTCAGCCTGATTGGCCGCTTCATGCGCACCGATCTGCAGGGCAAACCGCACCCGCCAGAGAAGCAGGAACCGACAGCCGCCCAGCTCGCCAGCGCCACGCAGTTGATCGCCTGGCTGATGCAGAAGTACAGCGTCCCACTGCAGCCGAAGTTCGAGAACAGTATCCCGGTCACCGGCGTGGTGGGTCATCGTGACATCTGGGACCAGGTGCAAAAGGGCGCCACCGTTTGTCCGGGCGACCAGTGGA
>JADJYJ010000023.1 GCA_016719785.1 Candidatus Amarolinea dominans | reverse complement strand
ACGCCTTGATGGAGAAGGGACTTCTCTGGTTGCGCGGCGACACAGCCCGTTGGGATGTTCATTACGCCTTCTTTGCCCGCAACCTGGGTCAGGTGCAAGCCCTCGGCCGGGAAGAGGGCAACATTCACTTCTTCACACCGAGCGATGTGGTAATCGCCTGATAAGGAACATCCTGCCAGGGACGCTGGCAGGATGTGTTTTTCAACTCACGCTTGCCCGCGAGAATCTCCGACACAACCACCTGCGATCCGATCTCTGGCAGCGATCATTGCCAGGGATTGAATACCGAAACGCCCGTGTCTCGAAAATCGGCGTCATTGCGTGTGACCAGGACACACTGATGGTACAGGGCAATGGCTGCGATGAGTGAGTCCATCGCCGGCAGGGGATGCCCGCTCCGCTCCAAACGGCCAACCAATTCTCCCCAGACCAGCATCACGGGAACGTTAAGTTCCAAAATGTGGTTATCGTCGAAGCGGATCAACAGATCCTCGGTCAACCAGCGATGAAGTGCAGTTTTGCGGGCCGACTCGGCGAGTTTCGCGATGCCCTTTGCTAATTCACCGACAGTCACCACACTGAGGTACACACTGGCGGGATCAATTGCATCAATCCAGGCAACAACGCGCTCGTTGGGACGCGCAGCGACAAGCTCCGAGATCACATTGGTATCCAACAGGTTCTTCACAGGACCTCCTCGTTGCGCAACGGACTGGTATCTCGCCTGAGATCGAGATCCACGCCAACCAGCGGCGAAATGCGAAAGAATTCCAATAGTTTTTTCTGGTGCAGTAACAGTCTGCGATAGTCCGCAAAGGACAAGACGATCGCCGTATCCACGCCCCGTTTTGTGATTAGCTGCGGACCATTCTTCACGGCTTCCTCCACCACTTCGCTGAATCTACTCTTTGCTTCCTGCAATTGCCAAACCTGCGTCATGAGTCACCTCCCTTATGCACACTTATGCACACCTGTCTAGTCTGACTAGATTTTACTCTGCATCATCGGAATCGTCAAGAAGAACAGGCACGTGGCGCAGCAAAAAAGGCATGGGCAGGCGTGCGAGCCAGGGCACGGTGGCAAAGCTGAGGCCGAGCAGGGTGTCGGCTTCGATGGTGCGAAGTTCGTCCACCACGTAGGCGAAGGGAAACAGCGAGCCAGGCGCGTAGGTCAACGTGACGCCGGGGCGGCCATCTACGGCCGAGGGCAGCCATTGGGCGCATGGGCAGCACGCGCGCTGCACCACCCTGCGCCGCCGCACCAGGTTGATGCCGTTTCCCTGGCCGTCGAAGGACTTGCCCAACCAGCCGGCCAGCGGGGTGATGGCCAGGCCAGGAGGCGCAAAGCGGCGCAGCCAGGCCGGTCCCACGAACTCCGCCCGGTAGTCGCCGGTCAGGCTGTCAAGGCTGGGCGCGGTCAGCGCGGCGAAGGCGGAGCGGAAAGCGCCCAGTGAAAGGTCATTGATGGGCACGTGACGACCGGCGGTCGGCAGGAAAAGAGAAATCGTCATCGAATCCCCCCACAAAGTAACCATCCTGCCAGGTAGCGCCTGGCAGGATGGTTTTGTCGTCGGGCGACGAGGTCGCTGCAACGATTGCGAAGTCCACCTGCGTGGACTGGAAGCCGCGTTTGGGGGCCTGGGGCTTAGAAGTTGCTGTAGAGGAGCGCCTTCTTGATGTCGCCGATGGCTTTTGTTATGTCAATATCACGCGGGCAGGCTTCGACGCAGTTGAAGACGGTGCGGCAGCGCCAAACGCCGTCGCGCTCGTTGAGCACTTCCAGGCGTTGCATCGTGCCCTGATCGCGGTCGTCGAAGATGAAGCGGTGCGCCTGCACGATGGCCGCGGGGCCGACGTAGTCCTCGTTGGCCCAGAAGCTCGGGCAGGCGGTGGTGCAGCACGCGCAGGATGCACTTGGTGGTGTCATCGAAGCGCTTCGCGGGCCTCGATGGTCTGCAGGCGCTCGGTGTCCGGCGGCGCTGTCGTTGATCAGGAAAGGCAGGACGGAGCGATACTTGGCAAAGAAGGGCCGCATATCCACCACCAGGTCCTGACGACCGTCATGCCGCGAATCGGCTCCACGGTGATGTTGGCGCCGACATGCTTGACCAGCGTCTTGCAGGCCAGGCGGTTGCGGCCGTTGATGACCATCGCGTCCGAGCCGCAGATGCCGTGCGCAGGAGCGGCGCAGCGTCAGGGTGCCGTCCTGATACCATTTGACTTGGTGCAGCACGTCCAGGATCTGGTCGTTGAGCGCCGCCTCGACCTGATACGTTTTCCAGTAGGGCTTCTTGTCCTGCTCAGGATTGAAGCGCTTGAATCTTGATATTGACTTGGCATCATCAGCATTCCTTATTCAGGCATTCAGCATTCAGCGTTCAGCGTTTAGTAGACTCGCTCCTTCGGCTGGTACTTGGTGATCGTCACCGGCTTGTAGGTCAACTGCACGCCGGTCCCCTCCACATCGTCCTTCAGGAGCGCCAGGCTGTGCTTGAGCCAGTTGGCATCGTCACGCTTGGGATGATCGTCCCGCGCATGACCGCCCCGGCTCTCGGTGCGCCTGAGCGGCGGCGGCCGTGACCTGCGCCAGGTCGAGCAGGTTGCCCAGTTCGCCAGCCTCCAGCAGCTCGGTGTTGTAGCGCTTGCCCTTGTCCATGATGGCGATGTTCTGATAGCGCCGCTTCAGCCCGCCAGCTTGTCCAGCGCCTCCTGGCATAAGCTGCTCGGTGCGGAAGACGCCCACATTCGCCATCATCAGCAGTTGCATGTCGCGTCGGATGTCGGCCACGTTTTCTTTGCCCGCGGCGCCCGCGGCGTTGCGAATCCCCTCCAGCCGCGCCTTGATCTCAGCCTCCGGGTTGGGCGGCAGCGGCGTAAAGTCAACCTGGTTGGCATAAGCCGCCATGCGCACGCCGGCCACCTTGCCGAAGACCACGATGTCAACCAGGGAGTTGGTGCCCAGGCGGTTGGCGCCGTGTACCGAGACACACGCGCACTCGCCGGCCGCGTAGAAGCCGGGCAGCACCGTCCCCTTGTCGTCAATCACCACTTCCCCGCCCAGGTTGGTGGGAATGCCGCCCATAGCGTAGTGTGCGGTCGGCTGAATCGGCATCGGCTGCTTGACCGGGTCCACGTCCAGGTAGGTGCGGCAGAAATCGGCAATGTCGGGCAGTTTGCTCTCGATCTGCTCGGCCGTGACCCGGATCGGCTGACCGGCCAGCCCCTTGCGACCATCTAACTCAGCGTACTTGTTGATCGTCTCCGGCCGCACGTCGAGATAGACGTAGTCCTTGCCCTCCACCCCGCGGCCCTGCATGATTTCCAGGTAGATGGCGCGTGAGACGACATCGCGTGAGGCCAGGTCTTTGACCGTCGGCGCGTAGCGTTCCATGAAACGTTCGCCCTTGCCGTTGATCAGCACCCCGCCCTCGCCGCGCACCGCTTCGGTGATCAGGATGCCCATGCGCCAGATGCCGGTGGGATGGAACTGGAAGAATTCCATGTCCTCCTGCGGGATGCCGCGGTGCAGGGCGATGGCGTTGCCGTCGCCGGTCAGCGCGTGCGCGTTGCTGGTGATCTGCCAGACGCGGCCAAAGCCGCCGGTGGCAAAGCAAACCGCCTTGGCCTGAAAGACGTGGTACTCGCCGGTGTCAATTTCCAGCGCCACGATGCCGTTGACCTTGCCGTCAGTGACGAGCAGGTCAATCACGTGGAACTCGTCGAAGAAGGTGACGTTGTTCTTGATGCACTGCTGGTAGAGGGTCTGCAGGATCATGTGGCCGGTGCGATCGGCCGCGTGGCAGGCCCGGCGCACCGGTTTCTTGGTGGTATTGTTGGTGTGGCCGCCGAACGGCCGCTGCGAAATGCGGCCATCGGCCGTGCGGTCGAAGGGCAGGCCCATGTGCTCCAGTTCGTAGACCACATTGACGGCCTCCTGGCACATGAAATCAATGGCATCCTGGTCGCCCAGGTAGTCGCTGCCCCTTGACGGTGTCGAAGGCGTGCCATTCCCAGTGGTCTTCTTCCAGATTGGCGAGCGCGGCGCCGATGCCGCCCTGCGCCGTGCCGGTGTGGGAACGGGTAGGATAGAGCTTGCTGACCACGCAGGTCTTGGCGCCCTGGGATGCGTAGAGGGCTGCCATCAAACCGGCGCCGCCGGCGCCGACAATGACGACATCAAATTGATGGGTTGGCATAGTTGATCTCCGTCTCAGGCCGCAACCTGGAAGCGAAAAATGGTCATGACGCCCATCAGGATCAGCAGGCCGATCAAGAGGTAAACCACACTCTTGACCACCATGTTCCAGCCAGGGCGGCGCACGTAGTCGTCAATGACCCAGCGCGCGCCGTTGGCGCCGTGGAGCATGGCGAAGAGAAGCAGCGCCAGGTCGTAAAGGCTCCAGAACCAGCCGGAAGGCCCAGTCCAGCGCTGCACGATGACATCGAAAGTGATCTCCTCGACGCGCAGGTACAGATGCATGTAGAGGAGGTGGAACATGGCGAGGAAGAGCAGCACCAGACCAGAAAAGCGCATGAAAAACCAGGACAGCGCCTCGAAGCGGCGGCCGCACAGATATTGCGACAGTGCATTCATGATGGCTCCTCTAGGCGGGTTGAAAATGGTGCTCAGGGTGATGATGGCCGTGGGCACGAAGATGAGTAAGACGATAACCAGTGCGATCCGGTACATCAAGCGTTGATACTTCGTGGAGGAGGGCCAGAAGTCAACGATGATGATGCGCAGGCCGTTGATCGCGTGGTAGATGACGCCGAAGATCAGGAAGACTTCCATGACCTTGAAGGGGGGGCCGCTGTAGAGGAACAGGAATTTGGAGAAGGTCTCTTCACCCAGGTTCATCAGGTAGATGTCGAATACGTGCAGAACGAGGAAAAGTAAAATACCTAATCCGCCGACGCGATGCATCATCCAGGCCCAGTGACCGTCACTGCCCCGGTAGGTGATGCCCCGCCAAAACGACTTAATGAGCGCCGCCATAACGAGTTAGCCTCCTAGTGTGGTTGAACTGCATCGCAGCTCAACAACGAAGCTGCGAGCCACGGCCTGAGTTCAGGCCTCAGGTCAAAATGCCGAAAACTCCTAAGGCCATTAAACGATGTGCCATCCTAAACCTTCACCGCCACCGCGGGCTATGACGCAGCGCAGTTTGTTCAGAAAGTCACACATAAGTGATTATACAGGCAGAACGAGTAAAGTACAAAGTGCAAAGTACAGAGTACAAAATGCAGAACGTTGGGAGGGCTTTGCACTTTGCACTCTGCACTTTGCACTACTACAGATTGGCGATGATGGCCGAGGCGAACTCGGAGGTCTTGACCTCAGTGGCGCCCTGCATCTGGCGAGCGAAGTCGTAGGTGACGATCCCCTGCTCCACCGTCTTGACGTAGGCTTCAATGATGGCCTGACCGGCTTCTTTCCAACCGATGTAATCCAGCATCATGACGCCGGAGAGCAGAAGCGAGCCGGGGTTGACCTTGTCCAGGTTGGAGTACTTGGGCGCGGTGCCGTGTGTGGCCTCGAAGACGGCCATGTGATCGCCGATGTTGCTGCCGGGAGCGATACCGACGCCGCCCACCTGCGCGCCACGGCGTCCGACAGATAGTCGCCGTTGAGATTAGGCGTGGCGATGACATCGAACTCATCCGGCCGCAGCAGCATCATCTGGAACATGATGTCCGCGATGCGATCCTTGATGACGATCTTGCCGGCCGGCGCCTGGCCGTTGTAGGGCGCCTGCCACAGTTCATCCTCGGTGATGGTGATGTCGCCGAACTCCTCTTTGGCCAACTCGTAGCCCCAATTGCGAAACGCGCCTTCGGTGAACTTCTGGATGTTGCCTTTGTGTACGAAGGTGACGCTCTTGCGGCCGTATTCGATGGCGTACCGAATGGCCTTACGCACCAGGCGCTTGGTGCCGAATGCGCTCATCGGCTTGATGCCGATGCCCGCGCCCTCGAAGAAGTGTGCGCCCATCTCCTCACGCAGGAAGCGCGCCAGCTTTTCGTTCTCAGGCGAGCCGGCCTTGTACTCGATGCCCGCGTAGACATCTTCGGTATTCTCACGGAAGATGACCACGTCCACCTTTTCGGGGTGGCGCACCGGGCTGGGCACGTTGGGGAACCAGCGCACCGGGCGCACACAGGCGTAAAGATCGAGTTCCAGGCGCAGGGCCACATTGAGGCTGCGGAAGCCGCCGCCGACCGGCGTGGTCAGCGGGCCTTTGATGCCGACGTAGAACTCACGGATCGCAGCGAGCGATTCCTGCGGGAAATAGTCGCCATAGGTATTGAACGCCTTCTCGCCGCGTAAATCTCAGCCCAGGCCACCTTGCGCTGACCGCCGTAGACCTTCTGCACGGCCGCATCCCAGATACGCATGCTGGCCCGCGTAATGTCCGGGCCGATGCCATCGCCTTCGATGAAGAGCAGGATGGGATGATCGGGCACGAGCAATTTTCCTTCGCGCACACTGATGCGCGCACCCTCTGAGGGGATAACAATCTTATCGTAAGCCATGAAAAGCTCCTCCTTCATAAACGCCATTTTACCATCGAATGGGTCAAGCCCTTAAATTTTGCGGCTGCCTGTAGAGTCGCGCCTGCCGGCGGAATGCTGGTTGAGCAGATCACGCTGGCGTTCACCCAATGAAAGATGGAAAGATGGAAAGATGGAAAGATGAATTGGATCGTACAACTGTTCACCGAATGATCTGCAGTAGATTGCTGTAATCATCTGTCCACAGGCGTGCGGCTGCCTGTGAGGCGGGGCGGGGCGTGCTGCGGCTGGCGATGGCTGGCAGTTGCAGGAACGCCGGCTCGCGGCTGAGCAGCATCCACAGCGAGTCGTAGCTTTGCAGCCTGTCGCCTGGATGCTCGATCAGGGCCGCGCCAAGTTGAAATTCATCCGCCAACCGGTAGACCGCCTGGCTGAGGTCGAAGATGCGGTTGGACACGTTGATGGCGATGACGCCGCCGGGGTTGAGGTGCTGTTGGTAGATGGCGAAGGCCTCTTGAGTGAGCAGATGCAGCGGGATGGTGTCGCCGCTGAAGGTGTCCAGCACCAGCAGGTCGAAGCGCTGCGAACCGCCGGCCGCCCATTCACGTTCGAGGTAAACGCGTCCCGGGGACGATCTGAATGTCGGCGTCGAATCGCGCAAGAACGAAAACGGCCATCCTCGCCCTGCGCGATACGAATGATGTCGGGGTTGATCTCGTAGAAGCGATGGACGTCACCCGGCTGGCCTCAGCTGGCGATGATGCCGATGCCCAGTCCCAGCGCGCCCACCCGCAAAGGGCCGGGGCGGGCCGGGTGATTGGCGATCGCCAGGCCCACACCGCTCGGCTCGCTGTAGTACGCCGTGGGCACTTTGCGAATCTCGTTGGCGGCAAATTGAAAGCCGTGCGCAGTCCTGCCATGCGTCAGTTGATAGGCCAGCAGCTCGGGCTGCGCGGTGTTGATCTCCCACACCCGGAGGACGCCGTAGAAGTTGCGCGTGGCCACGAGGGTGTCGGTGGAGATGGCGCGCATGATGAGGACGATCAAGAGACCCAGCACGAACACCGCAGCCGCGGATGCGAACACCGCCGGCTTGAAGCGGCGTGGCGCGGCGTGGCGCACAGAGGCCTTGACTCCGCGCTTGCGCACGACCGGCGCGCTGTCTGCCTGGAGAACCAGGGTCAGCAGGATGCCGCAGGCGACCAATCCCCATTGCAGTTCCCAGAAGCCGGTGGTGAACAGCAACGGCGCGGCCAGGGTCACGAAAATGCCGCCCAGCGCGCCGCCCAGCGCCACCATCAGGTAGAACGACGACAGGCCGCGGGGCGAGGGGCGCAGCCTGAACAGCTCGTTATGGCAAAGCATACACGCGCTGAACAAGAGCAGTGTGTAGACGATGAGTTGGGCGCTGATACTGAACGGCGGAGACTTCACGAGCATCCACAGGCTGATGAGACTGAGGATGAAAAAAGCGGCCAGGTATGGCCGGCGGGAATACCAACGCCCGCCGGCAAAGGCCAGGATGAAGGTCAGCAGGTACACCGTCAAGGGCAGCACCCATAAGAAGGGGATGACGGCCACTTCCTGGGTAACCTGATTGGTCACCGCCATGAGCAGCGTGGTGGCGCACGCGGCCAGGCCAAGCCACAGGGCATAGACGCCGAGTCGGGAGCGTTTTTCCGCGCCAAGCTGACTTTCCGGCGTCCCCGGCTGCTCTGCGACCGCGCGCCCGGCCGTGATTCGCCAAGCCAGATAGGCTGCCACGGCGACAAAGAGCGTGTACCCTGCAGTCCACAGATAGGCCTGCGTCCGCAGCGTCAGCAGTGGCTCGAAGATGAGGGGATAGCTGACCAGGGCCACGAGCGAGCCGGCATTGGACAGCGCGTACAAGCGATAGGGCGTCTGCTGCGCGTGGTCGCGGCTGAACCAGGCCTGCATGAGGGTGCTGTTGGTGGCCAGCAGGAAATAGGGGATGCCCACCGAGACAGCCAGGACTCTGAAAATGTCCCAGACGGGGAAATCACCGTCCAGCGGTCGCCAACTGGCGGGCGGTGTCAGCGGTGAACGCCACAGCAACGCCGTGGCCAGCAGCAAGACGAGCGAAAGGGCGAGCAGGCCCAGGTGGACTGTTCCCTGCCAGCGGCCACGGACGCGGCCGAGCAGCCAATAGGCATAGGCATAACCGGCGGTCAAGAGCACCTGGAAAAACAACAGGACTGTTGACCAGACGGTTGGGGTGCCGCCAAACCAGGGCAGGATGGTCTTGCCGATCATCGGCTGGATTTGGAAGAGCAGAAAGGCGGAAAGGAGGATGCTGAACGCGTAGTAGGATGGCACGGACGATGAACCTCAAGCGTGAGAATTCGATTAGCGGCCTCTTGAAAACCGGCGCGGATGCAAGCTGCAACTGCCCATGTCGAGGCGCTACTCTCATTATAGTCATCTTTGCGAGTCTGTACAACTCGCAAAATCGAGCGTGGGGAAGTTCCCCAAGGGGATTGACAAGTGATTGGTGCAACCGGGCACTCTACCTCAGCCCAGTGGCGACGCGGGGATTGCACGAAGGTGGGGGTGAGTCAATCGTTTGCCTCATTAGCCGGAAGCCATGTATACTATCAGTACCGTGCGCCCGACCGCCGGCGCGCCCGCTGGCCCTCTCCCCTGATCAAAAGGGATGTCAAAGATGCAACGCTTGCGTGCCTGGGGCAAGCATCCCCCGCCGCGGGGCATGGTGCTGCGCTGGCTCATCGGGTTAGGTATCCTGTTAGCGCTGGTCGCCGTCTTCACGGAGCTGGCCGAGGACGTTTGGTTCCGCGAGGGGTTTGCCTGGGATGCACCGTTGATCCTGGCGCTGCACCAGTTCAGCCGACCGTGGCTCGATACGGTCATGCGGGTCGTCACCCAGGCCGGGCAGGCCGGGGCCATTGGGTTGGCGCTGGTCCTCGCCGGCTGGTTTCTCTGGCGGCGCCGCGCTTGATGCCGCGACCGTCGCCATCAGCCTCGTCGGCGCGACCGCACTCAACATGGTGCTGAAACTGCTGTTCGCGCGCCCGCGACCTGCGCTCTTCCCACCCCTGGTCGTCGAAAGCGGTTTCAGCTTTCCCAGCGGTCATGTCACGACCTCGGTCGCGGTCTACGGCCTCCTGGCCATTTTTCTATGGCGGCAGGGTCACCGCGCCGGGGCCATCTGCGCCGCAGCGTGGGTACTCGTCGTGGCTGTCAGCCGTATCTACCTGGGCGTACACTACCCCAGCGACACCCTGGGCTCGATCACCTTCGCCTCCCTGTGGCTATGGGCCGTCGTTGCCATCCGGATGAGGGGTGATTGATGTCTTCATTGATGTCTTCATTGATGTCTTCATTGATGTCTTCATTGATGTCCCTCATTGATGTCTTCGATGTTCAATTACGTATGTTGAAAAAATGCCAGATCGGGTAAAATCAGCACAGGAGGTAGCATCATGACCTACCAGATTTCTGATCCTGTAGTCATCTTGCGCCTACGCCAAATTCTGAATGGGCTGCAGGCCGAGATTGACGAGCGCGAGAGAGCGCGCGCGGCGCTGGCGCGCAAGAACGCCGAACTGAATGATGCACTGCAACGGCGGCTGGCCGAGAGCGAGAGCTTCAACCGCCTTCTGGTGAGCTTGCTCCAAAAAACAGTGCTGGAACAAGTGCTGGACATCGTCTGCGCCGAGGCCCAGGGCTTGGTCGGGGCGACGGGCAGCGCGGTCCTGCTGCTGACCGACCAGGCCTGGCTGGAGGTCAAGCATCGCTTGGGCAAGCCGTTGGCAGCGGCCGAACCGGTGCCGGTGGACGGCTCCGTGGCGGGTCAGGTCGTGCGCCAGGGTGCGCCGGTGCGGCTGAATGATCCAGCTTCCTTCGCGCAGGTCCAGGTCTACCAGTGGCCTTCGGATCTCACGGCGTTGCTCGCCGTGCCCTTGCACGTCAACGGCGCGGTCATCGGCGTGCTCGACGTGGTGAATAAGGTGGGCGGCTTCACTGAGGACGACGTTCCTATCATGTCCGTATTCGCCAACCAGGCCGCGATGGCCATCGAGCACGCCCGGCTGCAAGAGCAGGCGGAGCAGTTGGCCGTGCTGGCGGAACGGCAACGGTTGGCCCGTGAGTTGCACGATTCGGTCACACAATCGCTCTATAGCGTGACCCTGTATGCCAACGCCGCGGCCCTGGCGCTGGCGGCCGGCAAACAAGAGGTCACGGCCGGCTATCTGCAGGATCTGCAGGAGACCGCGCAGGAGGGGATGCGCGACATGCGGCTCCTCATCTTCCAGTTGCACCCGCCAGTGCTGGAGACGGAAGGGCTGGTGGCCGCATTGCAGTTGCGCCTGGCGGCCGTCGAGGGTCGCGCGGGTCTGCAAACTGAGCTCCGCGTCGAGGGGGAGCGGCGGTTGCCCATCGCGATCGAGGGCGACCTCTACTGGATCGCGCAAGAGGCACTCAACAACGTGCGCAAACATGCGGCGGCCCGGCATGTGGCCGTGCATCTGCACTTCACCGTCGCGACCCTTTCCCTCGAAGTGGTGGATGATGGCGTGGGTTTCGATCCGCAAGCGGTGCCCGTCGAGGGGCGGGGCGGCTTGCGTACCATCGCCGAACGCGCTGCACGCGTCGGTGGGAAACTGACGTACGAAAGCATGCCTGGCGAGGGCACGCGGGTAAAGGTTGAGGTGACCATATGACGGAAGAAGGCGCTCGGTTGGCAAAACCGAGCGTTCGTGTCTTGATTGTTGATGACCATGCCATCGTGCGCAAGGGTATCCGCGCCCTGCTCTCTGAAGCCGACGGGTTCGAGGTGGTGGCGGAAGCCGATACCGGCCAGGAAGCGGTGCTGCGTGCCCAAGAGACCCACCCTGACGTTATCCTGATGGACCTGCTGATGCCGGGCATGGACGGCATCGAGGCGACGCGCCAGATCATCAGCCGTCAGCCACAGACGCGCATCCTCGTGCTGACCAGCTTTGCGGCCGACAGCAAGGTTTTCCCCGCGATCAAAGCGGGAGCCTTGGGGTACCTGCTCAAGGACTCCTCGCCTGAGGAACTCGTGCGGGCCATCCGCCAGGTGCATCGCGGCGAGCCATCCCTTCATCCGACCATTGCCCGCAAGCTCCTGCAAGAGATCGCGCGCCCAGTCGAGCAGCAGCCTGCCCCGGAAGCGCTCACGGCGCGCGAAATGATGGTGCTCCAATTGATTGCCCAGGGGCTGAGCAACCAGGAGATTGCGGACCGGATCGCGGTCAGCGAGCCGACCGTGCGCACCCATGTAAGCCGGATCCTCGGCAAACTGCACCTGACCAGCCGCACCCAGGCCGCGCTCTACGCAGTGCGGGAAGGGTTGACGGACGCGGCGATGACGGAAGAGGCGTAGCCGCAGCGACGACATTCCTCGTGGAACCTGGTCATCGCAAGGGCCAGGTCGTGCTCAGGCGCCAATAAGTGCCAGTGCGTGGCGACGCCCCCAGATCAGGTAGTCGTCATGCTATCCCGGCCGCAGCCAGAACCACATTTCGAAATCCCCGCCGCGTCGCCCGTCGCCGCGGGGCAGTCTGGCCGCCGTGCGGCCATTGACGAACGCACCGAAGGTGTTTCCGTCAAGGTAGATCTCGGGCTTCTCCGGATCGGTGTCACGACCAGATGAAGTTGCCCTTCAAGGTGAGCCGCGTCAGGACTGCCCTATCTGGCCGTGAGTATTGCCCTCTATTGCACTGAACATTGATGTCCTCAGCCACTGACTTGCAGGTTCTGTGGGCCGCCAACGGATGACGTTGTTGCCTCCGAACTCACTTCGGCTGCCAGGGTGATGGTCTGAAAACCCAGTACAGTCAATGGGGCAGCACGCCGTCCTGGCTTTGCGTCCGGCTGGGGAAGGGCAGGTCGAGGGTCACGAAGCAGACAGCGTTCTGGAACCGATCGACGCGGTTGCTGACGCTTTCCGGGAAAATATCCCGGTCGCAGACGATCTCGATCCCGGCGAGCAGGCGTTCGACCGGCAGGGTCGCCGTCATTCTCGATGGGGCCCCGTCCGCGCGCGCCAGCACCTCCACAATGTGGACCACTTCGTCCTGCGGCCCGACGCCGAGGAGCCCGCAGAGCTTGTCAATGGCTCCTGGACTGTACTGACGCCACCCAGGTTGTTGCACTGTGTCGGGTCGTAGGCCACCTGGCTGGCGACGCTGACCGTGGCGTTGAAGTCCAGGACTTGACCCGGCGCCGCGTTCCCGCCGGCGTCCAACAACACGCACGGCCTGCACCTGCTGCGGACCGTCTAAGCCCAGCGTCCAGATGCACTCGGCGATGCCATCAGGCGCAATCGTAGCCACCGGCGCATTGGCAGAGAGGCTCCCGCCGCCCACCATCAGCGCGAATTGCACCGGCGCGCCGATCACCGGCGCCTGGCCATTCACCACGCGCCGCCGCAGCGGCAGGGTCAGCGGCTGGCCCGGCAGCGCCTCCTGGCCGTCGCCGCCTTCGTACAGCAGGGTCGTTAACGGTCAACTGCGGGAATAGCTTGCGGCAGTCCGTCGCC
Organism: Candidatus Amarolinea dominans; assembly: GCA_016719785.1. NCBI lineage: Bacteria > Bacillati > Chloroflexota > Caldilineae > Caldilineales > Candidatus Amarolineaceae > Candidatus Amarolinea > Candidatus Amarolinea dominans. The sequence goes on along the minus strand of JADJYJ010000023.1, from coordinate 7,941 downwards.
GTCCAGGTATCCCCGCGGGGATCAATAGCGCCAGCGAAGCGTAATGCGTAGGCCCATGACGCCCCTCGAAGACCGGGCCGCTTGCCCCTCGTGGCCCATTCGACCTGGCCCGTCAAGCTGCGGGCTGGCGCCGTCAGTAGTCGCCCGACACATAAGCTCCGTCGCTAAACTCCACCATGACGCCATCTTCCAGCTCCACCCACTTGGGCGCCTCGGGTGTGCCGATCTGGACCGTTCCGATGCCATCCCAACGCCGTACGGTCGGCCGGGTGCCCGTTGCCAGCGCCAAATTGGCCGGGTGCTTCAGCGTAATTCTGTCCCCCCTTGACCGCAGTGACTTCGAGCAACACACCGGGTTCGTTGCGCAAGGTGCGCTCTTCGTCGCTGATCTCCACCCACGCGGCCGCCGCAAAGCCGAGCACGGCGTCTTTGCCCGGATCGGACACCGTAATGACTGGCGCGGCCGGCGTCGTTGCGTCAACCTTGACCCCCTTCGTGAGGATGCTGCCGTTGTCGCGTGACCATTTGTAGGTGGCGGTCCAGCGCGCGCCAGCCTCGTGGATCTCCACCCGGTAGAGCTGGTTCTCCAGCCGGCGATAGCCCCCGCCCGGCGGGACGAGGCGGTCGTTGGCGGCAGGCTGCGCCGGCGCAGCATCGGCGCGCAACCTGCCGGCGCCCGCGACCCGTCAGGGATCCAATCCGGGCCAAAGTCGGCGCACGGCGGCTGCGTTGGGCCAACGCCTGCGCCTTCACCTGCCAGATGGTCTTGAGGCGGGTCGTCGTGTCAGGCCCACCGAGCGCCACCTCGCGAATCTGTGGCTGGTCGTCGCCCGACTGCTCCAGGGCGGTCTGATGACGTTCCCAGACGTCCAGGTAGGCGTGGTAAGCCTGGCCCGAGACGAGCGGCGCGCCTGGGTAGTCGGGCTGGGCATCGTACGGGACGATCTCTGTGGCTTCGCAGAGGATGCCATCCACATAGAGTTGGCCGTCGGCGATCTCGAAGGCGCTTCCTGCGATCCTGACCTGGAAGTTCCTGAATTGCCCCAGCGGGACGCAGGCGCCCCGGATGGTCCGATCACGTCGCGCGTGGTTGCCTGATCGCTGCGCCTGGATATCGGCCTGTTCGTTCCATTCTGCGTCAAGCAGAACGCGGCCTGCTGCATACGCACGCTGCTATAGTGTTTATCCCGTCGGAAGGTCAGACGTGAGAAATCGCCTTTCATACTATCTCCTCTATCTCCTCTCTACATACAAGTGCGCTTCCCTGTCAGGAAGCGAAGAAAACGCGTCGGCCTCCAGGCCGAAGCGCAGGTATTCGTCCAGGCTCACGCGTAGGTTTTTGAGCCGCTGCGGCGCTTGCAGAAAGTGAAAAGCCCCATCTCGCCTTCGTCCTCCGGCGCCAGTGCCGATCTCAGGGTCAACTGTGCCGCAAGCTGCCCGTAATCCGCCTCGCCGTAGGTTGTGGAGGCGTAGGTCGGGAAGATGCGCCCGGCCGACGCCGCATCGGCGGGCTGGCACCGATACCGTTGCGGCGCCAGCGACTCGAACGGGAGGTAGCAGAAGCGGGTGCAGCCGATTTGGCGGCGCTCGACGACCACCATACCATCGAAGATACTGTTCGATGCCTCCAGGCTCGCTGCCTGGGTCGCGCCCAACACCGTGCTTGCCTGCACATCCAACATAGGGCCGCTCAGATCGCCGCCAACGATGCTGGCCGTAATGCTGGCCGCGCGGATAGTCTCCGGCAGGCTGAGCGGGCCGCAGATGCTGGTTGAGCCTCACAGTCAGGTTCTCGTTCCCCTGCCCGCTTGGTTTCCATCTTGATCGCCAGGCTGGAGCTGCCGGGTACAAGTGTGGCAATGTGCCAGACGCAGGCTCAGCCAGGTTGCCAGCCAACAGGGTGACGGTCCCTTCCACCAACAGGCCGTTCAGTGCGAACGCACCTGGTTGCAGGGCGCCGGCGAACGCCGTGCCGATTACTTCAGCCGCCGTGCAGATGGGGCCGCAAGTCGGGCGGGAGCAATGCGCCCGGCGATGCGCTGCCTGACGCGTCTCGGCTCCTCAGGCCACCCCGCGGCGACCAGCAGCAACCGGCTGCCGGCCGGGATGCGGATCGCCAGCGCACCAACCAGATCCTCCCGATAGGTGCGGCTATCCATGAAGCGATGATGCCCTGGGCGCCGGCGGGCTGGTCGTTCCAGGCCTGCACGGCCTGGCCCAGGGTTGTCACGATCTGTGTTCCAGCCCCGACGGGCGACTGCTGTGTTACGCCCATCTGCCAGGTGTTCTGACTGGCGGCAAAGTCCCGCAGGAAGTCTTCGACAGAATCGCGGCGGTCGTATGGTCCGCCGCCCAGGTCACCCCCGAAGCCATAGGTGTAGCCCACCTCGATGGCGCCGGCGGGATCGCTCCCGAACGCGATCCGGCCCAGTTCCCGATCAACAGCCACTTTGCCGGCCGGCGGTGAATGCGCCATCTCCGCCTTGCTTGTCCGATAGGTCACAGACGAGGATATCGCCAATGGGCCGAACCTGGCCTCCGCGCGGATCCGCAGGCTTCGAGGCTCGTTCTCTGCCGTAGCAGGCATCCAGGTTGCGCAGCAGGAAGCGCCGACTAAGGGCCAGCGGGACGTCCAGCGGCTGCGCCATTTGGGTGATGCTATCCTCCGTCCTGGCGAGATGATAAAGCGACTGATTCTTGCCTGGCGGGCTGAAGGCGTACCGGCGCTCGTCGTTCGAGGCTACCTGGCGCGCGGTGACGCCATCAATGTGATAGGCCTGAAGGCGCCACAGGAACAAACCAACATTTGGGATATTGTGTTTGCCGCGGCCGTTGTCAATATGCCGTACGTCCGCGGTGTGCGCCGTACGGTCGAACGGCCCCAGGAATCCGAAGGCGATTTGCGTCTCGAATGTCGGGCATCGCAGGGCGTGGGGCCGCACGTGGTTGACGTTCTGCGTCGTAACCAGCCGTTCAAAGAACTCGACCGCCGCGGCAGGCCAACCGGTCACATCGCGGGTAACTGCTCCAGCACAGCCGCCGTGCCTTGCGGCGCCGGTAGGCGATGTGTTGGACCACATACGCCCGCTGGGTGAAGCCCGCCGCCTGGATCGGGTAAAGCCCCTGGACGCCCAGCAGGTCGCCGATGTACGGCACGACCCATTCCTGGCACGTCTCAATGAACCAGTTGTCGTACAGGCGGGAGATGTCGTCTTCGACCAGCCCCAGCCTCATCACCGATGACCGCCAGGAGAAGCGCAACGGCTCGCCCTCAGCCGCATCGCGCAGGCGGTAGATGGCAGGGAGCAGGCCGTAGAGGCGTTCTTGGAGTCGCGTCGTTCATGGCAGCATCTCCTCCAGTCCAATGCCGAGCGGGTTGATCAGCAGCAGCCTCGACCTAATGCGGAGCTTCCTCCTGCGCCTCAACGTACCAGCGCCGCCCCGAGGATCGTGCCAGGGCTGGGCTGCAGCCCGTCAGCCGGTAGGAGCTGCTCGAGGATCCAGGGCCACGACGCCTGCCACCCGCTGGATGACCGAGATCACCTCGGCCGCGGTCACCGGTTGGCCGAACGTGCGCGCCGAAGGCGAAGCCGGCTTGCAGGGCCGCTGTGACGGCCGCCTGTACAGGTCGGCCCAGCGGTAGCGCGCGTCGCGCACGATCCTCGCCCGCAGGTCGAACAACACGGGGCTGGTGGGTATCGACGGGAAGCGCTGCGACGGGTCGCTCGCTGCCGCCATGGCCCTACCAGGTAGGTGTGGCTCCGACGTCGTATCCACCCGGTGGCTGGCCAGGGGTGAGGCGGCCGCATCGGGATCGTCGCCGACCGCCTCGGCCGCCACGGTGACATGCACCCGCAGTGCGTCTCGCCGCGGGAGCGCCACGCCTTTTACCTTGCCGATGCCTACGAAGCGCGCCGCGAAATCCTCGAAGTCGCGCAGCGAGACGATGCGATCCATCGTCAGCACCGTCAGCGGCGCGTTGCTCCGGGCGCTGTCGCGGTTTTCCGGGTCAGCGGCGCCCGTCGCAGGGGTCGAAGTTGGACGGATCACCGACCGGTTGCCTGCGGGCGCGCCAGGAGTAGCGTCAGCTTGCGGCGCCACCATCCGCCCAGGCGATGCCGCTGCGGTAGGTTGCCGTGACGTTCCGACTCGGTGGGTGGCCGCGCCGGTGACGCCGTCGCCGAAGAGACCGTCGTCGTTAGCCGTCGTCACCGGCGCGGGCGGCGCTGGAAGCGCGGGTCGGCACCAGGCCGGCACAGCCGCGGCGCCTCCTCCCACCGCACCCCGTCCACGCGCACTCAGCGAGCGTTTTCACACCACCGCATCGGCGGACGATGTGTAGGTGAGGGCGGCTTGTTGAGTGGTGGAGCGCTGGTTACCCTGCGCCATTACCGGCCCCGAGCACTTCCGTCACGGTCTCGCCGTGGCTGGCGGCCGCAGACGTTGGCGTTGAGGGTCACGGTCTTGCGGACGGCCGTGGTCTCCCGGCCCGGCAGGGGAAGACCAGCGTCGTGTAGCCGGACGGGACGACGTCCACGGGGATCACATCTTCGCTAGACGGTCACTCCCGGCAGGTCGTCGCGCTCACCCGTGATCGCCACTGGGTTGGCCGACCTGGAGACCGGAGCAGCATGCGGTCGGAGCTTGATCTCGTGCTCTTGGCCGCGATCGGATCTTCCCCTCGATGGGCGTCTCCGCAAGCACCAGGCGCTCCTCTGCGGACGTGTGCCGTCGTGTTACGCACCCTGAAATCTTCGGGCCTGTCGGTCGCGTCCGCCTCAGTTCCGTGGCTTTATCATCGGGCTTGCCCAATTTCAAGCCGACGCGATTTGGCGCTCATGGCGAGGCCCGCCACGGATGCGTCGGTGGCAGAGCGCAACCTGGCTCCGGTAGGCTGCGTAGTGATTGATCAGCCGCTCCAGAACCACCCCCAACGCTGCCCGCGCCCGGCCAGGCACGTTACCTCAGATAGAGATCGGCGCCGGTGTAATAAACGCGACGGCCGGAGCGTCGGCGGTTTCCTGGAATCCTTCCAGATGGACAGACCGCCCGTCATCCCATGGGGTAAAGTAGTTACTGTGGGGACGGCCGGCAAGTACAGGAAATACGAGCGCGTGAGGCGAAGATGCCGAGCCGTGGCCGGAAGAAGCGCCCGGATCGGGTCGGCGCGAGGGGCGGCAGGAGGCGGTGGCGGCGTGGAGTTGATGTTGAGCGTCAGCTTGTTTTCGGCTCAGCCCTGGACGGCAACAAAGGCGCTTAACTCGCTTCGCCGCCGGCTCCTGAGGACCTGACGTCCGGCTTTGTCTGCCGTGAAAGCAAGCTGAACCAGCTTGGCTGCGCGGAATTTATGGACTATGGGGTGTGAAAGAGGGCGGCTTTGGTGGCTCGGCGGTCACTTCATCTTCGAATCCACTTGGGGTGCGGTTCATCCGGATAGCCTTGACTTGTCCTGATCGAGCGCACGAGCGCTCACCAGAACCCTGGATCGACCCCGCTGCCTACGTAGCACGATATCGCCGGGTTTTGGGACCGGTATTGACGCCGGTGAATAAGCTCCTCTGCAACCTCTGCCGCCCTGGGCCTCGTTGTCTTTTAGCTCGGCAGCCAGGCCTAGGGTCAAGCATTTGCATGTCCGTCATCGGCTGTCGTAGAGATCGCCGAAGCGTGTGCTGATGTCCGAGCAGATAAAGCTTGTTATCAGTTTCCCGGATCGCCAGTTCCCGCGTCCGGGAGACGCGCGGCTTCCAGCGCATTCCACTCGACGCGCGGTGATCCCGGCATTTGTCTCGAACGTCTGCGGCGTGCGCCGGGGCCGGGGATACTCTGCACCTGGTGCCCTTCGGCATGATGGCGGTCGGTGGCGCCCCGGTGGCCGTGTCCGCAGTGAAGGCCAGAAAGGCGCCCGCCGCCACACCTGGAAGCAGCTCATGGCCGTAATTCCCGCGCCCCGAAACCAGCACCGAGAGCCGCTCGGTAGCTGTGCGCAGAGTAGCCCTCGTTGGCGATGCGTTCGTGGTGATTGCCCGTACGTCCATGAGGACCGCGCTGGCGTCCAGCAGCGCGATCGCGCCGGATCGGCGATCGCCCGCGTGGTCAGGCCAAACCCGGGGGGCGCTGACCCGCGTGCAGGCCGTCAGGGATCGGCGTGACTGGGCAGACGGGCCAGCGTGCGCCGCAGAAAAGTACCAGCCGTGCCGATCCGATGGGAAATGGCGCCGGCGATGAAGGACAGTTAACCACGGTCAGCTCCGGGATGCTCGCCTCGCAGCACCCGCAGGTATCGCGAACATCGTCGGTGTTGCTCATGGAAGCCACCCCCATGATAAACTCCAGCTTTTTGGCTTTTTCCGGGGCACTGGGATCGATTGTCCAGACGGGCAATCTCCAGGCGGCCCCAGCGTCATGCGACCTTCGGCGACCTCGCCGTGGGCGTCCCACCACTTTACAAACGCCGGAAGCGATTGGACTTGCCCGGCCCTTCTTCGGTAACTTCTTTTGCACGCCCGGCACCTGCATGGCCGCCGCGATGATCCTGGCTGAGAGGTAGACCGCCTGGCTGGGAGTGAAGTTGTCGGGAGTGAAAGAAGCCGCGGCGGCCATCAGACAGGCTGTTGCGGCTGAAGGTGTCCAACAACGCTTTCCCGACGCTGCTGCGGAGAGTACCCCAGCGCGGCGCATACGGTCAACGCGCCGTATCCCGTTGCAGGTAGCAGCCCGTCAATCTCCAAGTCGTAACCGACCAGACAGAGGCGCTCCAGCCAGAAGCGCATCTCATTTTCGAAGTCAGCGGTCACGGGCCGGCCGCCGCGCCAGTCAACCGTGACGTACATGGTGTACCAACTACTGTCCAGCGTCGTGTCGCTGCGGCGCCTTCAGACGCCAGGGTGGCGCTCGGCGGCAGCAGCGTAGTCAACCTCGGTGACTGCGCGCTCCTGGGAGCGGAAGGCCTGGGGCGCATACAGCCGGACCCGCGCTCCGACGGCTCGAGGCGGTCCATAAACGTGAGGCGTGGGGTTGCGCACCTTGACATCGGCGATCGGTTCGGCCCGGCGGTCGAGCACGTCAGCGCCGATATTGCCGACCGGGCCGTTGCCGATGCGATAGGATGCCCGGAAAGTTGTTCCTTCGACCGGACGCCGGCCCCCGAAGCATTCATCGCCGAGACCTGGCGTGAAACACGCCCGATCCTCCCTCCATCTCCCACGACGAACTCTGGCGCAAAGCGACCGCTGTTCAACAGGTCGTGTCCCGGCCGCCACAACGCACCCTCGCCATGCAACTTGATGACCGGCAGCACCTGTCGCAAGTCGAGGCGCAACATTGCCGCGGCCGGCCTGATGCGCGCCTCCTTGCCCACGTCCGTCGTAGAGACGGCGCGTGCGTCAAGCCGGTTTCCCTCGATCCGGGGCCGATAAGGGCGGCCCATAAGCACGATCGTCAGGAGGTGAGCGTCGGCACCCTGATTCTCTTCCACCGTCCGGCCGCGATCAGCCAGCGCGACGTTGCCGTGTACTGAGGTGACAGCCAATCTCTTGCCGGGGCCAGCAGGATCGGGGAACTCCAGCGCAGGCAGAGGGGAAGGGCAACGTCCTCAGCGTGCCATTGGACGCACTCGAGCACCCAGCCTTCAGGTTTCAGACAGGGGGTCGGTCTGCTCCTGGGGTGTGGCGCTCCGCAGGCGTACCGCGTGGCGGTGGGACGAGTCGGCATCCTCGCGGCGCCCACTATCCGGTCCCGGCACTTCCTCGAAGAATCAGCGGGTCTCCCTGGGCCGGAGTCGAGATCGGCGGCGCTGCCCGTCGGGTGCGCGTGGCGCCCTTGGGCAGGCAGCAGTCGGATCGCTCCAGGTGTAGAAGGCCATCGGGTTGCGCTTAACCCTGAGCGAAATGACCGGGTGCAGCGTCTCAAAACCCAGCGACAGGTCCGCCTGCGCCGATGGCC